>SLIL01000261.1 GCA_007135645.1 Bacteroidales bacterium | reverse complement strand
TTTTTATGATTCTGAAGGTTGTTTTATTTCACCTCCTCAAAGTCCACGTCAGTTACCTCTCCGTCATCTTTGCCTCCGTCATTTCCGGTTTGATCCTGTGCAGGATCTTCGCCGGGCTGTTGCTCCTGGTCTGGTTGGCCCTGAGTGGCATTGTACATCTCGGCACTTGCGGCCTGCCATGCGGCATTAATATTGGCCATTGCGGCATCTATGGCAGCAAGGTCTTTGCTCTTGTGAGCCGTTTTTAGCTCTTCCAGAGCTTTCTCAATGGGCTCTTTTTTTTCAGCCGGGATTTTTTCTCCGTATTCCTTAAGCTGCTTCTCGGTCTGGAAGATCATACTGTCAGCGGCATTGATCTTTTCAGTTTCTTCCTTCACCTTCTTATCCTTCTCAGCATTTTCTTCAGCCTCTTTTTTCATTCTCTGAATCTCGTCTTCACTAAGACCGCTGGAAGCTTCAATACGGATATTCTGCGATTTACCGGTGGCCTTATCTTTGGCCGAAACATTCAGGATACCATTGGCATCAATATCAAACATTACCTCAATTTGCGGTACTCCACGTGGTGCCGGCGGAATTCCGTCAAGGTGGAAGCGGCCAATGGTCCGGTTATCTTTTGCCATGGGTCTTTCACCCTGCAGGATATGGATCTCTACAGAGGTCTGGCTGTCAGCTGCAGTAGAGAACGTTTCCGTTTTCTTGGTAGGAATGGTTGTGTTGGCTTCGATCAGCTTGGTCATTACTCCACCAAGGGTTTCGATTCCCAGTGAAAGAGGAGTAACATCAAGCAGAAGAACATCTTTGATCTCTCCGCTCAATACAGCACCCTGAATGGCTGCTCCCAGGGCCACCACCTCATCGGGGTTAACTCCTTTGGATGGCTTTTTACCAAAAAACTTCTCAACAACTTCCTGAATAGCAGGTATACGTGTTGAACCACCTACCAGGATAACTTCATCAATATCTGACGAGCTAAGATTTGCATCGCTGAGTGCCTTTTTGCAGGGCTCCAGGGTAGCCTGGATAAGCTTATCGCTCAGTTGCTCAAACTTGCTTCTGCTCAATGTGCGCACAAGGTGCTTGGGAATACCATCAACTGGCATAATGTAAGGCAGGTTGATCTCTGTGGAAGTTGAACTGGAAAGTTCAATCTTGGCCTTTTCGGCTGCTTCCTTCAGTCTCTGCATAGCCATGGGATCTTTGCGGAGGTCAATCCCTTCGTCTTTCTGAAACTCTTCGGCAAGCCAGTCAATAACAACATTATCAAAGTCATCACCGCCCAGGTGAGTATCACCATGGGTAGATTTTACTTCAAAAACGCCATCACCCAGCTCAAGGATTGATATATCGAAGGTACCACCACCAAGGTCGAACACCGCGATTTTTACATCCTTATTCTTTTTATCAAGCCCATAAGCCAGAGATGCAGCGGTAGGCTCATTGATGATCCTTCTTACTTTAAGCCCGGCGATCTCTCCTGCCTCTTTGGTAGCCTGACGCTGCGAGTCATTAAAATATGCAGGCACCGTAATTACGGCCTCGGTAACTTCACTACCCAGATAGTCTTCTGCAGTTTTTTTCATTTTCTGAAGCACCATGGCAGAGATCTCCTGAGGTGTAAACATGCGGTCATCAATTTTTACACGTGGAGTGGAGTTGTCTCCTTTTGCCACTTCATAGGATACTCTTGATCTGTCAGAAGAGGTTGACTCAAAGGTTTCTCCCATGAAACGCTTAATGGAAGAAACGGTTTTGCGGGGATTAATGATAGCCTGACGCTTGGCAGGATCACCAACCTTTCTTTCTCCGTTATCAGTAAATGCAACAATTGAAGGAGTAGTGCGACGTCCCTCGCTGTTGGGGATCACCACAGGCTCATTCCCTTCCATTACTGCAACACATGAGTTAGTTGTTCCTAAGTCTATTCCAATTATTTTACCCATAATATATTGAATTTATAGTTTTATTTGCTTTTTTAACCGCACCCTAAGGTTCAAGGATTATGCCAACAGGTTTTTCATGCAATAATTTGCTAATATGGCACTCTGCAGTGACAACCATCAACCTGAAACTTATACCAGTAATTTTCACTCAGCTCGCTGCAAACGGGGCTTAGCCGTTTTTTATACGAAAAGACAGGGAACATTCCTATTGCCATCAAAACTGACCAAGTATGTCAGTAAGATGACAAAAAGACAGTTTTAAAACTCAGCAACAAGTTTAATATTGATCAAACGGGAAGTAAGGTAATTGGGGATCGCATAAAAATCGTTGGAAACATCGCGGATCCATAAGTAACCGATGGTATTGTTTATTTCCAGGAGATTAAACACTTCGGCAGAGATCCAAAGTGATTTAAAGTGCCTGAGAGGATTGGAGTCCCCAAAGGTGCTCTGTGCTCCAATCAATTCCTTGGAAAAACCAATATCAACCCTTCGGTAGGGCCTCATATAGATGGGTCTGGAAAATTTTTGATCGCTGGGTGGCGAAACGGGAAGGCCACTGCCATAGATCAGCGCAAGATTAACCTTGTAACTGGGATTTCTGGGCAGGAAGTCCTGGAAAAACAAACTGAAAGAGAACCTTTGATCGGTAGGTCGGGGAATATAGCCCAATGGGATTTGATTCCCTTCAGCGTCGGTATAAAAAGCCCCTTCGATTATTTCTTCGGTTTTCATTAATGACAGGCTGGCCCATGACTCCACTCCCGGAACAAATTCACCATTTAGTTTCATATCCAGTCCGGTTCCATAACCCCTGGCATTGTTAGTGGCATAATAGCGGATCCTCACATTGTCAAGTTCATAAGGTATAAGGTTGTCGAACTTTTTGTAGTACACCTCACTGGTATATTTAAATGGACGCCCCCATAGCTGCATGTTGTACTCCGCACCCAATACCAGCTGTATGCTCTCTTGTGCTTGGATATCAGGATTCAGATTGCCCTGAAAATCTCTGAGTTCCTTGTAGAAAGGGGGCTGTTTATAAATCCCCCCTGAAGCTCTGAAAACCATCCGGGGAGCCCATACCGGTTTGAACAACAAGGTTGCCCGGGGAGAAAACAGCCATTGATTGTTATAATTCCAGTAGCTGCTTCTTACACCTGCAGTAAGAATATACCTGCCATGATCACCCCCAAACTCCCAGGAGTTCTGCACAAACCCGGAAACCCGGCTGGATTGCAGGAAAATTCTTGTATTCACCGTATCCTGCAGTAAGATCATATCACCGGGCTGCCTGGGCACCGCATAACCGGCCGAATCGACCATGGTCCATTCATTGAGCCGGTCAAAAATATCTTCATACTGGTATTTAAGGCCCCATCTCAAGGTATTGTTTCCTGTTTCAATTTCCCCTTTGTGTTCAATATTCCATACAATAGCATTAAGATAATTGCGGGCATGATCGTGGAAAGCACCGGCACCAAGGGGTGTACCCGTAGGCTGACCAAAATCTGAAGATCCGAAATCTGTCTCTACCCTCTCCAGCAGGTACCTGCCTTTAATATCAAAGTTTTCTGTTTCATCGGTCTGAAAAACCGATGTGATCAGCTGAAATTTCTGTCCTTCATGGGGAGTATAATTGAGAGACAATGCTCCGAGGGTTGTAAGAAAGAGATCTCTCTCCTGCCCTTCAAACAATACGGTAAACTGCCGTACCTCGGTTACGGTACCAAAGCGGGTTTCCTGCCGCTGTGGCCTGAAAAGATATTGATTACGCGAGTAGTTGCCCAGGAAGTTCAACTCCCACTCCGGATTAAACCGATAACTGACAAGACCCTGAATATCAGTAAACTCAGGCTTGTAATCACCCTGTGTATCAAGAGTCCCTAAAAGGTACTGGTTGGATTTATGTCGTAGTCCAAAAAGATAGGTAAGCCTGTTGTCCATAAAAGCGTCCTCAAGATGCAAGGATCCCTCCAGCAAACTCATGGAAAACGACCCGGCAAACTCTTCGGGGGTTTTGTAGGTAATATCGAGAACCGAAGCCATTTTATCCCCGTACTGCGCATCGAAGCCACCGGCAGAGAAGGTAATGGAAGAAACAAGGCTTGAGTTGATAAAGCTTAATCCCTCCTGTTGCCCCGATCTTACCAGAAATGGGCGATAGATCTCAATTCCGTTTACATACACCAGGTTTTCGTCAAAATTCCCTCCTCTCACCGAGTATTGCGAGGAGAGCTCGGTGGTTGAACTAACGCCAGGCTGTGTCCTGAGCAACCCCTCCACCCCTGTGCCAGGCCCGGGAAGTACTGCTGTGAGCCTTGGATCAATTTTGATATACTGACTTGAAATGATCTGTGTTTCGGTGATCTCCACATCAGGAAGAGTAGTGGCAAGTGGAGCCAGAAAAATATTCATTACTCTTATTTCGTCTGGAGCCAAACGAACTTCCAGTCGTCTTGACTCATAGCCCAGGTAGGAAAAAACTAAGGTATGCACTTTGTCTGCATCAACTCTCAAAATAAAAAACCCCTCGGAATTGGTGATAGTACCAGTTGATGTACCCTGCAAAGCCACGCCAACAAATTCCAGTGGTTTGTTTTCATCATCCCTTACAAAACCCTCAATCCTTGCCTGCTGGGAAAACAGGCCCGATGTAAGCATCAGAAATACAGGGAATAAAAATGAGAGGACTGAAATTTTTTTCACTTACTTGAGTTCTATGATCAACTATACTGGGGTTTGGTGAAAATGAAACCGCAAAATTAAAAATAAAATACAACCCGGGCACCATTATACTGACCGGGTCAAAGGTAATAACTTAAAAAATTTAGTGATATTGCATAGCAAGATCCAATCAATCGTCACTTCGCCTGAAACGCCCCTCGCGCCAGGCCTGGATAAACTGCCCCCATGCAAATGGGTCGAAGATACGCATGGGCGGCCTTTGGCCGGCATAGTAAAGCCTTTGGGCATGCTGATTGGTAAGATGGTGAAAATTGGCATAACCGTCCATGGGCATGTTTTCAAACCGTTCCCTCATTTCTGCGCGTTCCAGGTTTCTCATGGCACGATCCAGGTCATCATCAGGTATTTCGGTGTTCAGAAAAGCATAGCGGAATTGTTCGCGTGTTGGCCAGGGATAAATTACTGTTTCGGGCAGGTGAATAGTGTCCTGGGTCATCAACTGTATGGTTGAGTAACGCGATAATCTGAGTGTATCAGGAACCACATACGTTACATCCTTAAATCCTACGGCAGTAAATTGCAGCGTATCTCTTTCCCTTACTGTAATTGAAAAAAATCCATTAAAATCAGAAGTGGTACCCCTGCGGGTATTCTTTACCCAGATATTGGTAAAGGGAACAGGTTTCAGGCTGTCGCCTGTTACAACAAGACCACTGAACTGAATGACCCTGCGCGGCTGAACAGGCTCGTTTGCTGTGGTAATGCTAAA
This sequence comes from Bacteroidales bacterium, assembly GCA_007135645.1. GTDB lineage: Bacteria > Bacteroidota > Bacteroidia > Bacteroidales > UBA7960 > SKVR01. The sequence goes on along the minus strand of SLIL01000261.1, from coordinate 4,311 downwards.
GGAGACAAGCAAAGCCAGCAAAAAGACAAACAACAGTATAAGTTTTGCAGGTGTATTCATGAAAGCCTGATTTTTCGATACGCAAATATATGTTGTTACAGATTATAAAAGTAATTATAATGCAAATACTCCGGACTGTTTTAGATGTTCGGCACTCCGGTTTTCTATTTAATTAACAGCCAATTTGCAAAGGTGTTCAAATAAAAAAGCTGCCGGAAAAACCGACAGCCCATTTACCTGTAATATGATATTTTCCAGTTAGGTTTTACAAATATCCTTTGGCTTCAGCCTGTTTCAGTGCAGCATGAATCCCAATACGGTTGATGATCCTGATGGCCTTGGATGATACTTTCAGTGTAACCCAGCGATCTTCATCCGGAAGATAGAACCTTTTTACCTGCAGATTAGGCAAAAACCTTCTTTTGGTTTTAATATTGGAGTGGGATACACGATTACCTGTAATGGGTTTCTTTCCTGTTATCTGACAAATTCGTGACATCTTATGAAAATATTTTAGATTTTGAATACTAATTTTCTATGGTCATTTTTGGGAGTGCAAAGTACGGCATTATTTTTTTTATGGACAAATGTTTTTTGCTTTTTTCAGTCTGTTGCATAAAAATTCTTTCACATACCTGATGTTTCTTTAATTTTACGGCATAAAAGCTATAACCTTTTTTACGCGAAATTATGGAAAAAATCAACCTGTATATTGAAAGTATTATTGAACAGCTGGGATTGTCTGAAACACTCATTCAGCCTGCTAAGGGTGTTGTTTTTATTATTTTACTTATTTTGCTCAGTGTGCTGGCCAACTGGGTGGCAAAACACATTATCCTTGTGGTTGTGAGAAAGCTGGTAAAAAAAAGCAAAACCTCATGGGATGATATAATGCTTGAAAAGAAAGTGTTTCACCGGCTGTCTCACCTGGCTCCCGTAATGGTAATTTACTGGATAGGGCCAGCTTTCATGGCAGATTTCCCCCAGATGATTAACTATATTTACCTTGCCTCTGATTTGTATATCCTTTTAATGATACTGATTGTGTTTTATGCGCTTATTGATTCGGTGGGAGGCATATACAATCAATACGAAATCTCCAGAACCAAACCCATTAAAGGCTACTTACAAGGAATAAAAATCATTGCTGGCATGGTGGCAGGAATTTATTTCCTATCCATTTTGCTCGATCGATCGCCACTATACTTTTTTACAGGCCTTGGAGCAGTAATGGCAATTCTGCTGCTTGTATTCCGTGATACCATTCTTGGATTTGTTGCAGGTGTGCAGGTGAGCACCAATAATCTTGTCCAGATCGGCGACTGGATTGAGATGCCCAGATATGGTGCCGACGGAGATGTAATAGACATTAGTCTGCACACCGTATTGATCAGAAACTTTGACCGTACCATAACCACAATCCCAACTTACGCCCTTGTATCGGAATCCTTTAAAAACTGGAGAGGAATGGTGCAAACCGGAGGAAGGAGAATTATGAGAGATGTTTACATTGACATAAACACTATCAAATTCTGTGACAAGAAAATGCTGGAAAAATATGAACAGGTAAACATTCTGCAAGATTATATTAAAGAACGGAAAAAGGAAATAGAGGATTACAATCAAAAATACCAGGTGGATACCGGCATTGTAGCAAACGGCCGCAGAATGACTAACATTGGCACATTCAGAGCTTACATCACCAGGTATTTGCAAAAGCACCCCAAAATTCACAAGGAGCTTATTTGCATGGTAAGACAAATGCCACCCACCGAAAAGGGAGTTGCACTGCAGGTATATGCCTTTACCAACGATATTAACTGGGTTAATTATGAGGGAATTCAAGCCGATATTTTTGACCATATACTTTCTGTAGCATCCTTTTTTGAATTGAAAGTTTTTCAGTTTCCAGCCGAACTGAACGTAAATTTCAATGACGAAAAGCCCTCAGAAAACCCGGAAGTGGTTTCAAAGCAATGAGTTCTTGCAAAACAGGATCAGAATTAGTAATTTTAGCAGAGAAACCAGGTTACCCCAACTCAACATAATTCGTTGTCATTTAAGCACTTAACGTCTTGAGCGATTATTATCAAATACTGGGTATCCCAAAATTTGCCGACGACAGGCAGGTACGCAAAGCCTTCAGGATCAAAGCCAAGTGTCTGCATCCTGATGTCAACAGCGACGCAAGGGCATTGCGGGAGTTTCAGCGAGTAAATGAGGCTTACCAGGTGCTGCGAAACGCTGAAAAACGAAGGATATATGACCTTCGACTTCAGAATGGGTTCCCCGCTGAAAAAGTCCATTACCAACGCCCCGGAAAGGTTAAGTACAGGGCCAGGGGCGATAAATACGCCCATTATGACACCAAAGAGCAGGCAAGCAAAAATTTTGACATGATTGAAAAGTATTTTGACATTTCTCTTTTTATCTCACTCCTGATCATAGGCTGTTTTGCATTTATTTACGGGGTTTACAGGTTATGGTTCAGCCCCGAAGAAAACATCAATCCTTACAATGGAATTATTATGGGGGTGTTTTTTGTGGGTATGATCATCTTTTTCTGGAGGACCAAAGATAAGTTCTTTGACGATTAACCTAATCTCTGTTCCAGATCTCCCAGGCCTTTTCGGCCTGTTGCTCAAGCATAAATAGCCCGTTGATGGTTTTTGCCCCTTTTTCACGTGCTTTTCTTAAAAACACAGTTTCCGGTGGATTGTATATCAGGTCAAAGAACGTGTGTCTGTTGCCTATGCTATTATATGGTAGTTCCGGACAGTCCATTGTATTGGGGTACATGCCAAGGGGGGTAGAGTTAACCACCAGCATAAAAGATGAAAGTATTTCTTCATTAATGGTGCTGTATGCCAGGTGATTATCAGCCCTGGGATTGCGTGTTGCATAAAAAACCTGGCATTGATGCTTTTCCAGCACCCACTCCACGGCTTTGGCAGCACCTCCTGTGCCCAGCACAAGTGCCTTGGGAGGCATTTTTACATCATTCACCTCCAGGCTTTTTTCAAACCCGTAAACATCGGTATTGTATCCTTTGGTAACAATATCCTCCCCCTCTCTATTTATCGCAATCGTGTTCACCGCTCCCACTTCTGCTGCGGTCTGATCAAGACTGTCCAGGAAAGGGATCACCGACTCTTTGTAGGGGATTGTTACGTTAAGTCCTTTGAGATGCGGTTGCTTTTTCAGCAAATCCCTGAATAAATCAATGCTTTCAATAGGAAAAGGCTCATACCGGCAACCTTGGATTTTTTCCCTTTCAAATTTTGAGGCAAAATAACCAGCAGAAAATGAGTGAGACAGCGGGTATCCAATCAAACCAAACAACGTTTCCATAATCCTGGTTATTGGTTTTCTTTTGATTTTACAGATGCATACATGTCAAAAATAAATATCAGCAAAAATCCTGCAATGGCAGTTACTATGATTGCAGTTAACTGATTGGGTTCGCCGGTAATGGCCGTGTATGTAAACGGACTGATACTTCGCTCAAGAAAGGGAACCTCCTCGCCGGCACTGTTCAGACGGTACTTAAGAACTTCTTTCCAAGGCCAGAGCTTATTGAGGGAGCCCAGCATAAACCCGGTAAGCAAGGCCATGGTATACTCAGGAAACTTTTTGAAGAACCAGGAGATGACATTGGCAAAACTTATGATCCCAACCACGCATCCCAGGGCAAATATCACGATGACATCCATTTTAAAGTCCTTTACCGCGTTGAGGATAAATTCGTACTTACCAAGTAGCAACAGGATAAAACTTCCGGAAATACCGGGAAGGATCATGGCCGTGATAGCAATACATCCGGAAAGAAATACAAACCACCAGCTTTCGGGACTGGTGGCAGGTGATGCCAGGGTGATCCATGCTGCAATTGCTGCTCCGGCAATAAGGATCAGCACTTTCCCTGCATTCCACTTTTCTATCTTTTTACCCACATGCAATGCAGAAGCAATGATCAATCCAAAAAAGAAGGCCCATACGAGCATTGGATGGTTGGCAAGCAGCCATGAGATCACCCTTGCAAGGGTAAAAATGCTGAACAACACCCCTGAAAAAACAGCAAGCAGAAAATTACCGTTGATATGCTGCCAGGCAGATACAACACCTTTTTTCAATAAAAGGGTAACAAACTCTTTGTTAACCGATTTAATGCTATTAATCAGCTCCTCATAGATGCCGGTAATAAAAGCAATGGTTCCCCCTGATACTCCGGGAATAACATCAGCAGCTCCCATACCCATACCTCTGGCAGTAAGAAGGGAGTAATCAACAAATTTTCTTTTTGACATGAAT
>SLIL01000456.1 GCA_007135645.1 Bacteroidales bacterium | reverse complement strand
ATTTTTGAACAATATTACTTCTGCGCAAAATAGAAAGCTAATTTTAGCACAATACATATTCCTTACTTGCAGAGAAAATCTTTAATACATTTTCACTACAAAAAATATAACACACTGTATCAGTGTCATTTAAAATGAAGAAAGAAAATCGGAGAGAGCTGTGTCGGAGTTGGTAAGATTGAGTTTTTTGCGCAAACGGGTTCGGGCGATATCAATACTTTTTACAGATTGCCCGGTTATGGAATGGATCTCCTTGGTGGTCATATTCAATCTGAGGAAGGAACAAAGACGTCTTTCGTTGAGGGATAGATCGGGAAATTCTTTCAGGAGTTTATCATAAAATTCGTTGTGCACATTATGAAACCGCATTTCAAACTCTTCCCATACCGATTCTTCGCGGGCTTTTTCCATATCCCGGGTAATAAGCAGTAGTTGCTCCTGCTGATCGGGCTTCAACTGATTGTTAAGCTGCAATAGCTTTTCGATAATTCCCCTCAGAAGTTCATTTTTGTTGATCTGATAAATCACATTGGTGGTAAGTTCTTTGTTTTTTACCTCCAGTTCCCGTTCGAGATTAACTTTTTCCAGTTGATTGTTGCGCGCTTCCAGCTCCATATTGGCATTAAGCAAACTGAGCCGTTTGGCCCTGCTTCGGCTCAGGAAGGCCATCAACCCCATTATGAGCATAACTGAAAACATCAGTCCCCCCGTGTAGTAGAAGCGTTGCTCTCTTCGCTTCTGCAATTGTTCCCTGATAAGTTCGCGCTCCTGAAACTGCGCTGTAACTTCCATGCGGGTTATTTCCTTATGGATTTCTTCATTCCTCAGCTGATCGTTGTATTCCTTGAAATGCTTAAGGTATTTCAAAGCAGAATCACTTTGGTTTTGGCCATTATAGTGCTCAAAAAGATGCTGAGAGAAATTTGACAACAGTTGCAAACTCCCTACCTGACCAGCAAGGTGGAGACCTGAATAAGAATAGTTGAGTGCCTGTGGAAAATTTTCCCTGTCATAGTAAAACATAGCCAGATTGCGGTAAGAAGAGACCAGTTCGTGCCTGTCGTTGATATCGAAACGAATCTGCAAAGCCTCATTGAGAATTTCATACCCCAGTTCAATGCGCCCCTGCTCCCCATAGAGCTTACCAAGATTGTTTAACAGTCTGGCCAGCACATTCTTCTGGTCGGGTAAATTTCGTGTCAGGCTGATACCACGCTGATAGTATTCATAAGCCTCCGGGATCTCACCCAGGTTTTCATATACAACCCCAAGGTTGTTGTAGATGGACGGCAAAACAGAAAACAGAAAAGTATCCTGGTGCAAATTAAGATTCTCATGCTCAATTTTCTCCAGAATATTGTGCAGATCCTTCCGGGCGCCATTAAAATCCAACATTAACAGCTTAATCCCTGCAATATTTATCATTGCCCTTAGAACCCCTTCGCTATTCCCGGCTTTTGCATTCAGCTCTCTGTACTGATAGTAGTTCTGTGCCGCAAGTTCAAGCAAACCATGATAAAAGCAAACATATCCCATATTACCATGAGCGGCTATCAACAGTTTATCATCCCGGCTTTCCTGGGCAACCCCAAGGCTTTTCTCTGCATACCGCAAGGATGTAGCCAGATCATGGCGGGTATATTCCTTTGAAATCTCCACCAGGGTCCGAACCCTTTGATGGTTATCCCTGGTTGTTTCAAGCACATAATGCAAGGAATCAAGCAATTTACGATCCTGGGAGAAAAGCTTCTGAGGAATAAAAAAGATCATCAGCACCCAACCAAAATGAATGATCAATGCCAAAAGGAATAATTTACCTGGTTTTACTTTTCTGTTAAAAGCCACCTTAAAATAGTATTTTCAAAAACCGATCATAAATGCATGCTCAGGAAAGCTTGCGCAACTTTAATTTTGTAACAAATGTACACAAGTTTTCATTACAGTCTTTTACAAACAAACCATTGCAGCTTTATAATATATTCTCATGACTACTGAAGACATTGTGAAAATGGCCAGCAGCCTTTAAAATAAATGTTTAACAATTAATTTTCACCTTCCATTCAATTCGTCTCAAACAAACAAAATAATTTTGCAAATTTGCACTCCCAAAGAACATCTTTACATGTCTGGAACATACTAAACTTAAACAAATGCCGTTTTCATCCGTTAAAATTACATGACTGAACAAACATCAATATTAACTAAAACAAAATTATCCTGACTATGAAAAAAATCATTTTGATCCTTGGATTCATTGCCGTATTGAGCATTCCAAAGGTAAATGCTACTGAATACCGCACTGCATTTGGAGTGAGGGGAGGTTTTTACAGTGGATTGACCCTGAAACATTTTATGTCGGGTATGGATGCCCTGGAGATTGTTGCAGCAACCCATCACCGTGGAATACTATTAGCTGGCATGTATCAAAGGCATGCCCAGGCATTTGATGTTCCGGGGCTTAACTGGTACTTTGGAGGTGGCGGGCACCTGGGATTCTACGACCGCAGATACAGCCCCTGGTTTGGATCTCATCAAACAGGAAACCTCAGCACCCTTGGTGTGATTGGCGTGGTAGGGATCGAATACAAGATCGAAGAGATCCCGGTTACTGTGGGGGTAGATGTTACCCCGGCTTTTAACCTTATCGGACATACCGGTTTCTGGATTAATTCAGGCCTGGTGCTCAGATACACGTTTAACTAACTTACGAAGTAAATAATTGCAAAAAGCGCTGAAGGAGAACCTTTCAGCGCTTTTTATATTTAAATGATCTGTTGGTTAGTATCAGTCAATTCCTGCAAAATGCTTCATAAACTGCACCCTTTGATAAACTGCAGGGTTTTCAGATTTCTTATGGCTTAGTTTTCCCCTGAAATCGTCGATTTTGGTAAAGTTGTTTTTTTCCATCCAGTGCTTCAGGCCCTGAACAATAAGAGGTATCTGATCAAAACCATGCTTATACAAAGTACTGCAGATCTGCACTGCTTTGGCACCAGCCAGCAACTGCTTCACCACTCCATCGCCATCATGAACCCCCGTTGAAGCGCAAAGGTCTGACTGCACCCGGTCGGCCAGAATGGCAATCCAGCGCAAGGATGTGGAAATCTCTTCCGGTGTACTGTAAAGGTTGCCGGGTTTTACTACAAACTTGTCTATATCAATATCCGGATTGTAGAACCGGTTGAAAAGCACCAGCCCTTCCACTTTTGACCATGACAATTTTTTGATCAGCTCAGCCATACCTGAGAAATGATAGGAGATCTTAAGGGCAATGGGAATGGAAATATTTTTCTTTACGTTCTCAATGATCTCAAAATATAGTTGTTCATACTCCAATCCCGGCTTTTCAATATCAGAGGGTAAAACAAAGACATTCAACTCAAGGGCATCGGCTCCGGCCTTTTCTATTTCAGTGGCAAATGACGGCCACTCCTGCGCCGACACACAGTTTATACTTGCAATCACCGGAATGGTAAGCTTACCCTTGGCCGTTCTGATCAGATCAAGATACTCCGACAGGGTTTGCTGCCGGCTGTAGTTGCGGATATAGTCATCTGCCTCGGTGTAGGCACCCTGCATTTCATCATGTGAAAACACCTTCCTGACTTCAAGCTTTATCTGCTCTTCAAAAAGGGATTTCAGCACTACTGCCCCGGCACCCTTCTCTTCAATGGTCAACAAACTGTTGAGACTTTTTGTTAAACCTGAGCTGCCTACGATTACCGGGTTTTTTAATTTCAAACCCATGTATGTGGTTGAAAGATCCGTCATGATTATGTGTTTTATGGTTTGTAATCAATCATACAATACAATCGACTAAAAATAGTTGATTTTGCTTTTCAGGTAACAAACCTACATAAAAATTTAAAAACCTTGGCAGGATCAAATAAAAAAATTTACCCTTTAACAGTAAAATATCAAAAACCGAAATACACCTAAATTTCAAACCAACTGAATCGTTATCTTTGTTTTTGGCAATAGCAAGTAAAACTGCACTGCACACTTAAGACACACAGTAAAACGCATATCGAGAAATGGAAGGATTGAAAGAAAAGATCAAACGTAGCGGACCCGGCGAAAAAATGTCTCTCAGAAGTCTGATGGAGCCATTACTTGTATTATTCAACAAGGCTGTTTCCGACGTTTTCCCGGGAGCCGAATATTATATAGCATACAGCATTCCCGGGGGTGTTTACGGTTATTTTAAAGAAAAGCAGTACCAGGCCGATGACATAAAAAAGCTGCGTTACCGTATAAAAGAAATCATCAGGGAGAATTTTAGTTTTAAACAGGAAATTCTTCCCAAAGAAAAGATCATCCGATACTTTGATATCAACAACCGGTCTGATATCCTTGAATTACTGTATTCCAATCACAATCAAAATGGTATTGAATACGATTATCACCTTGCCCATCTCAATGGAAACGGTGAGTTATTTTTTAACCATGTGAATGAGAACTACGAAAAGCTGAACCGTTTTCAGCTTTTCAAATACCGCAAAGGGTTTTTCCTTATTGCAGACCCCGATTTTTATGAGCGGGTAATGCCCGTGAGGCTGGAGCTGAGTAAATACCTCAAACGCTTTGAAGAATCGGAAGAAACCATGAAGCAGCTGGGCATTGCCAGTTTTGACCAGCTCAACGAAGTGATCACCAACGGGGAGCTACCCGAATTTATAAAGATATCAGAAGCATACCAGGCCAAACGAATAGGGCGGATTGCTGACAACATTGTAAGTCATCCGCGCAAACCCAGGCTGATATTTCTGGCCGGCCCCACCTCCTCAGGCAAAACCACTTCGGCCAACAGGCTTGCCATTGAGCTCAAGGTGCTGGGCAAAAAAGTGCTGATCCTTTCGCTGGACAACTATTACCTGCCCCATTCAAAAATCCCCTTTGACAAAGTTACGGGCCTGCAGAACTTTGAACTGATCACTGCGCTTGACATTGACCTGTTCAGGAAAACCATTAAAAGACTACTCTCCGGAGAAGGTGTTAATCTGCCCAAATACCATTTTGATGGCAAAGGGGCCACCCCTTCAGAAAAGATGACTACCATTACCGAAGATACCTACATCATTGTAGAGGGGATCCACGGATTAAATCCAGACTTATGGAAAGAAGCGCTTGACATCGATTCATACCGATTGTACGTGTCGGCGCTCAACACCCTTAACATCCATGACCATCTCCCATTGTCTACCTCCGATCACCGACTGATCAGACGACTTGTGAGGGATCACCTGTTCAGGGGATACAGCTTTAACGAAACCATTAAACGATGGCCCGATGTTATGGAAAACGAGTACCACAGTATTTTTCCGTTCCAGGAAAGCGCCCATGCCATATTCAACTCTTCCCTGATCTATGAAATCGCTGTTTTTTCTCATTACGCTCCTGGAATTCTCAACGAAGATCTGGCCGAGAATGAGATCATCAAGGAGGAAGTAAGGCGTTTGAAACGAATTCTTGGACTACTTAAACCCATTAACCCGAAGGATATTCCTCCCACAAGCATCCTGCGCGAGTTTATCGGCGGCAGCAGTTTCACCTATTGATCTCTAAGGAGCTTCCTGCGATACCTGAATCACTATAATTTTCACTCTTAATTAAACGTATGTTTGCGCGTTTATTTTTTTATTACTTTTGTGGCTTCGAAAAACAAATCCTTCGTGTTGGAAGGAAAATAGGGACACAAATTAACTTTAACATTATCAACATGAGAAATCGTATCGCGAAATTTATTATGGCGGCATTGCTGCTTCCTGCCACGGCTATGGCCGGCGGATTGGTTACCAACACCAATCAAAGTGCATCTTTTATAAGGAAACCTGCACAGGATGCTGTACTGGATGTTACAGGCACCTACTACAACCCTGCCGGGCTGGCCTTTCTTTCCGAAGGTTTTCATTTATCGCTGAGCAATCAGACCATCAGCCAGACCCGTACCATTGGAAGCACCTTCCCTGGTCTTGCTACCACGGAATTTGAAGGTGGTGTAAGTGCACCTCTTTTTCCCACTGTTTATGCAGCATACAAAACCGGCCCCCTGGCAGTTTCTTTTGGCTTTAATCCCATAGGTGGAGGCGGCAGCGCAAACTTTGAAGACGGGCTTCCCTCTTTTGAGCAACAGGTGGCAGTTTTGCCCCCATCGCTTACTGCAGCAGGTATTGCTACTTCACAATACAGCATGGATGCTGCTTTTGATGGCAGCTCACTCAACTGGGGGATCCAGCTGAATGTTTCCTATGCCCTTAATGATATGATCGGGGTAAGTGTAGGTGCACGCTATATCATTGCCAACAACAGCTACAAAGGTCATTTAAGGGATATCCGCATCAACCCCATGCATCCCCTCAATGCTGAAGGACCTGGCAATATGATCTCTGCACCCCAGTTTTTCACCACCCTTGCAGCAGCAGCAACAGGAGCAGCAAACAGCATGCAGCCTATTATTGATGGTGGTGGTGCATTCCTTACCCTGGATGAGCTTGTAGCTTTCGGAATTATCACACAGGACCAGGCTAACCAGCTGGCTGGCGGACTGGGTGCCGGCTACAGCAGTGACATGACTGCTTCACAGGTACAACAAGCCTATCAGTCCAATGCCGCAACCATGAATGGTTTTGCAGCTTCAACTTCCGATATGCAACTGGACGCTTCGCAAAGTGGCAGCGGTATAGCACCGGTATTTGGCATCAACTTTAAAATTTCTGATGATCTCAATGTTGCAGTGAAGTATGAGCACAAGGCTGCAATTACCCTCACCAACAGCACCACCATTGACGATGTGGGAATGTATCCTGATGGAGATGAAGTAGCCTCTGATATGCCAGCCATGCTTGCCTTAGGTGCAAGTTACAGACTAATTCCCGAGCTGAAACTTTCAGGCGGAATCCATTACTATTTTGACAAAAATGCCGATTATGGCCGTGCTTTGCCCAATGATGAGATCATTGACAACAATTTCTGGGAAGCTGCCATTGGAGTGGAGTATTATATCGGCAACGGATTGAGTATTAGTACTGGTTACCTCCGCACCCAAACCGGTGTAAACGAACTTTATCACAGCGATTTGAGTCACAGCCTCAGCACCAACTCCATAGGAGCAGGGCTCAGGTACCAGGTCAATCCCAACATGGCCATAAACATGGGTTACATGCACACGCTTTACGAAACGCACACCAAGTCTTTTACCGTGCCCGTGAGCTTCAATGAAACCTATGACAGGGTTGCTTCAACCTTTGCTATAGGACTGGATTTCAGGTTCTAGATAATTGGTAACATCATAAAGTAAAAGGCTGACCGGAAAACCGATCAGCCTTTTATTTTTTTGGGTGCCTGATGGGACTCGAACCCACGACCCTCAGAACCACAATCTGATGCTCTAACCTGCTGAGCTACAAGCACCGTGTAAACGGGAGTGCAAATATACTACAATTTTTGTTTCTGAAACAAAGGCAAATTCAAAAAAATAATATAAAAAATTCACTCATATGCAAATCAATGAATTATGGAGAGAAAAAAGTAGTTTCCCGGAAGCGATAAGGACTTTTTATTATCAAAACTCTCTGAAAATGCTGCAATATCTGTTCGTTTTTTCCAGGTATTTTCTACTCCGCCGGCAGCACCTTTTTACATTTAATGCCTATGGCGGCCGGCGCAATTGTTTCTAACTATTTTATAATGCTACTGAGGTTTAACAGGGAGATATAAGGTTTGTCTTGTTGATAGGCCGTTAATCCAATAGCACACTAAGGAAAAGTAATCTGCGATTTACAAAAAAGTTTTACTTTTACATACCTGGTTTCAGCACGAAAACTCACATTTTTTTCATGTGCCTGATAAGAAAGCGTCAAGTGCAAGGCGGGCGATGACTGAAAAACAGGAGTCCCGAAGTAAATTCGGGATGACTTTGTTTTGAAGGCAAGCCCAACACCGCAATTGGCGTTTTCTTGCAGGCACTACCTAAAGATTGTACATGCAAACATCATCTCCCCCGGAAAAAATCAAAGTGCTCTTTTTGTCGGCATGGTATCCTGTTGAATGGGATAGCATGTTTGGATTATTTGTACTAAAACATGCACGTGCAGCTGCCAGGAAATGCGAGGTATATGTTTTGCATGTTGCCGCCAGCCATGACAGGAAATTAAACATATCCCAGCGACAGGAAGACGGACTCACCGAATTGATCATCTACTATCAGGCCCGCCAGGGAATTGCAGGCAAACTTTTAAACCTCCTGAGGTGGGCAAGAGCATACCACAAAGGATACAGGATGATGAAGAAACAATGGGGATTGCCAATGGTAACCCATGTAAATATCCTTACCCGCACTGCGTTACCCGCCTTATTAATGAAATTCTTTCATCGCATCCCTTATATTATTACCGAGCATTGGTCAAGGTATTTGCCCAGGCAAAACTACAGGTTCTCCCCGTTGCACAGGTGGCTTACCCGGTATGCCATTAAAAAGGCCAGTGATTTTACCACCGTATCCGAGAAACTGGGCAAGGCGATGACAGAAAAGAAGTTTAGTGACAGCTATACAATCCTGCCCAATGTGGTTGAAACGGACCTGTTCAGGATTTCTTTCCAGGAAAAAAAGGCAGAGAAACCAAAGAAAACAATTGTACATATCAGCTGCTTTGAAGAAAAGTCGAAAAACCTGGGTGGATTACTGAAGGCTGTAAAACAATTGTCAGAAATACGGCAGGATTTTATGCTTCGCATGGTAGGCACCGGGGAAGATTTTGACAACACGGTAAACCTTGCTTCTGAGCTGGGGTTGTTAAATACCTTTGTAGTTTTTGATGGATTGAAAGAAGGGGAAGAACTGGCAAAGGTGCTCTCTGCAGCTGACCTTTCTGTTCTCACCAGTCACTACGAAACCTTTGGTATTGTGGTTTATGAAAGCCTTGCCTGCGGTGTTCCGGTGCTGGTGACCGATGTGGCCGATTTTTCTGAAACCATTGCACCTGAAATGGGAATGGTGGTACCAGTTGCTGCTGTTTCGGATATGGTGGGAGCTTTGGATCGTATTTTAGATAATCTGGATACATACAATCCCGAACACCTTCGTAAATTTGTCGTAGAACAATACAGCGAAGAAGCCGTATCAAATCAACTTCTGCAACTCTATCAGAAAGCACTGGCAGGAGAATACTAAAGACAGGACTTTGTAAATAAAGGTCAGGGCACTGCCGGGCTGTTAAAACCCGGGAATACAGACTCAATGAATTGACGAACAGCAAGAAATGATAAAGCAATTTGCAGGCACAACGGCCACGAAGATATTAACCACTGTAATCTCTTTTCTTACCGTAATCCTTGCTACCCGCTACCTGGGAGCAGAGGAATACGGTAACATCAGCCTGTTTGTGCTGAGCATCTCGCTTCTGCAGCTGGTAAGCGGCATTGCCGGTGGCCCGGCCCTGGTGTTCCTTGTACCGCGCATGGCGCTGAAGATCATTTTTGCCGGATCGCTGATATGGACCCTGGCACTTCATGGCCTGGTTTTCATCGGGTTGTCGCTGGCCGGCATATTTCCTGCAGGTCTGCCGGGGGATCTGTTCCTGGTATCCATCCTGTTTTTTCTTAACACTTTTGCCTACACTACCCTTCTGGCACGAAAAAAAATCCTGCAGTTCAATGTGATCCTGATAATTCAGGCCCTGACCATGGTTTTGAGCCTGTCAGTTCAATTGTTGCTGACGGAAGATAGAAACATATCCCTTTACATT
>SLIL01000356.1 GCA_007135645.1 Bacteroidales bacterium | reverse complement strand
TTGGCGACAGACCAGTTTATAATATGAGAGCAGTCTATAGGGATCAGGATGGACTTAAGAGTGATGAGTACAAGTATACGCCATTTTCCAACACAGAAGACTATACTGATAACCCCCTCCCCATCGAACTCCTCCACTTTTCTGCAAAAGCTGAAGGACAATCCGTAACAATCCAGTGGGCCACTGCCGCTGAGATCAACAACGACTTCTTTACCCTTGAAAGAAGCATGGACGGAAATAACTGGGAAGTTGTAACCTATGTTTACGGTGCAGGAAACAGCAATTACGTGATCAATTACGAATATACCGATGAATTCCCCCTGGAAGGCATCTCTTACTACAGGCTTAAGCAAACCGACTTTGACGGACAGTTTGAATATTTCTCACCCGTGGCCGTATATTTCAGCCACCTTACATCAAATACCGAAATTGTAAACGTAAGGTCAAACCGCAACAGCCTTTATATCCAGTACACCAACGAAACTCCCGGTGCTACCATGGTAGTAGCCGATATCCGCGGAAGAATACTGGGTAACTTCAATGTACAGGCAGCCGATTTTGTTCAGGATGTTACCATCGATCTTCCCGGCAATTATACCGGTGAAGTGGTGATGATCCGCCTTGTTGCTTCAGGCTCATCCGACGAAAGGAAGCTTGTTATCCGCTAAGAGGTTTTTGTAGTTTTTTTCATATCTCAAGGTTGGGGAGCTGAGTGATCAGCTCCCTTTTTTTTATCCCTGCGGGGGGAATTTGATCTGCAACTGTTTGCCGGGAGTGCTTTCCGTGGGCTGCAACTGGGAGAAACTTACCCCAAGCAAACGTATAGGTTTGCCCGTATCCCTGTTTTCATGCAGCAGTTCCCTTGCAATGTGTTTAATTAGGTGTAATTCGCTGATCCCCTGGTTGAAAGTCTTACTTCTTGTAACCTGGTTAAAATCATGGTATTTGATCTTTACGGTTATGGTAAGGCCCCAAACCCTGGCTTTCACTAATCGCGCAAAGAGGATTTCGCATATATGATCCAGCTCACGGTTAAGTTCATCATCCTGCACAAGATCCTGCGAAAAGGTGTTTTCAGCACCCACCGATTTTCGGTCTCTTTCGGGTTCCACCTGCCGGTTATCAACTCCCAGGGCAATGTTGTAAAAAAACAACCCGTTCTTTCCAAAGTGCCTTGAAATAAACTCCATGCCGGCATTCTTCAGTTCCAGGCCATCGGTTATGCCAAGTTTTTTAAACTTTTCTGCTGTAACCCTGCCCACACCATGAAATTTTTCTATGGGGAGCTTCTCGATGAATTGGCTTGCCTGCTCCGGCCTTATGACAAAATAACCATTGGGTTTGTTGATATCGGATGCGATCTTAGCCAGGAATTTATTGTAGGATATCCCTGCCGATGCGGTAAGCCTTAACTCCGATTTTATCCTTTGCCTGATCTCATTGGCAATAAGCGTGGCAGAATTTTTCCCTTTCAGCGGTTGGGTAACATCCAGAAAAGCCTCATCCAGCGAGAGTGGTTCTACAAGGGGAGTATATTCAAGAAATATCTGGCGTATTTCATCCGATACTTTTTTGTAAACATCAAACCGCGGTCTGATAAATAAAATATCCGGACAAAGCTGCCTGGCTTTTTTTCCCGGCATGGCCGATCGCACCCCATATTTACGGGCCTCATAGCTTGCTGCTGCAACCACGCCCCGCTCACCGCCACCACCCACAGCAATGGGTTTTCCATGGTACATAGGATTGTCGCGCTGTTCTACTGAAGCGTAGAATGCATCCATGTCAATGTGAATAATTTTGCGACAATCCATAACAAATAGTTGCTGTTTTGATCCAGGCAAAGATACAGCAACAAAAAAAACCGGTGAAGGGGATCACCGGTTTTAAGGAACTAACTCAATTTAATCTACTAATTTACAAGCTCTTCATATCTTCTTTCTACTTCGGGCCAGTTGACCACATTCCAGAAGTTATTGAGGTATTCGGGGCGGCGGTTCTGATACTTCAGATAATACGCATGCTCCCATACATCTACACCAAAAATCGGGGTGCCTCTTACTTCGGCAACATCCATAAGCGGATTGTCCTGATTGGGGGTGCTGGTAACCTGCAATTCGCCATTACCGTCCACAATAAGCCATGCCCATCCGCTTCCAAAACGGGTGGCACCAGCTTTATTGATCTCTTCCTGGAATTTATCAAAGGAACCGAATTTTGCTTCGATCGCTGCCAGAAGCTTTCCGCCTGGTTTGCCACCACCATTGGGCGACATGATTTTCCAGAAAAGGTCGTGGTTCCAGTGACCCCCACCATTATTCCTTACAGCCATGGAATGGGCGCTCATGCTTGAAAAGATCTCTTCAAGGGTTTTGCCTGCCAGGTCTGTTCCTTCAATGGCATTGTTGAGGTTGGTAACATAAGCCTGATGATGCTTGCTGTGATGAATTTCCATGGTTTTTGCATCAATATAAGGCTCTAGTGCATCGTAGGCATAGGGGAGTTCAGTTAGAATGTGCTTTCCGTCTTTCATAATTAATTCTGTTTGATAGTTTACATTAAAATTTGTTTCTCTTTCTGCATTTGCTTGCTGAGGTGCCTGCTGGCATGCATAAAATGCCACTGCAACCATTACAAACATAATTTTCTTTACTACTTTTTTCTTTTTTTCCATCGGTTGGTCAATTTCAATTGTTAAAACTACTGTTCGGGTTAAGTTAATTTAGTCTTAGTCTAAATAACAAGACTTTTTCCGTTTTGTTTAATGAAAAGCAAATGATTCTTATACGCTTTGATGTCAGAGGATATGACAGCTCAGAAAGTTGGTTGTGAGCTCAATCGGATTCGGCAAAATCATCCGGATTAAGGGTCAGGTAGGGTGTCAGCCTCCTGAGGTCTTCGGGGTGAATAAGTTCTGATCGCAAAAGTTCATCCATGGCCTGGAAAGGACCATGCATCTCGCGCATTCGCACGATGGAGTTTACCTGGTTTCTGTTCAGGTAGGGGTGGCGAAGCAATGTGGCAAAATCAGCCAGATTGACATTTATTTTTCTGGTTTCGGGGATGGAATCAATATGTATAAAAGGAGTAATCTGTTCAAACCTGGCCGAATCCATACCATAAACTTCTTTGAGCTGATCAAGGGAGTAATATCCACCCAAAAGCTCCCGGTAGGCAGTGATCCGCCGGCTGAATACAGGGCCAATACCTCTGATCTGTTGCCATTCTGTGGTATCTGCCTGGTTAATATTGATCAGGACAGGGGAGGGTTGAAAAGGTCTTGTGACCTGATCAGGATTTTTTTCGCGATAGGCAAGATCTGCTGTTTGCGAAGCACTTTGTCCTGGCTGAGGGCGGGCAGGAAGATTGATGTAGCTTTCCAGTTCTGCGTAGAGATCCTCATCAATGGAATAAATTCGTTTAAAATCTTCCCTGAAACGAAAAGTACCTCCTGCATTTCTGTAATTGATAATGTTGCGTGCTATGCGCTCGGGTAATCCAAGAGCAGCAAATTCGCTTATATCAAGATCGTTGGGGTCGAAACGAAAAGGGGTGAGTTCAATACGCACCATTGCCCTCTCGGCAAGAGCTCTTTCGCGTTCAGCTTCAAAAGCTTCCCTGGCTGCAATATACTCTTCAAACAATGAATGGTACCTGGCTATCTTTTCTTCGGCATCCTTATGGTGCCAGTCTCCTGATGGTTTAATCCACTGGTAAATGTATGGAAAAAGAATTATCCCAATGATTAATACAACCAGCACAGCAATACCGTTTCGCTCTGCTCTTGTAAAATAAAAATAATCTTTCCAGGCCATAGCTTATCAGGTTCAAATTGCTTGTATTTTCAATTCAAAATGAAAACAAAATGAATTATCCGGGGAGATTATCGTTAAGGTACAAAAAAATATGAATAGTAACAAGGAATAATTCTTTAAAAATTATCCAGTGAGGTGATGTCTTTGATGAAAGTTCTGTTTCTGCCTTACAAAACAGATTTTTATTTTCGGAACTGTTTTTGCTACCAGGTGGAAAATGATTACTTTGCTATTGATTTCTGAGGATGCATTTTTTGAAATAAAAACCTAAAACCTTAACATGCAAAACCTGAAATATTTTATTCAGGCAATTATTGCCACAGCGTTGATTGGTGTTTTTTTACCAGCAAAGATTTATTGTCTTGAAATGGATTATGACAATACTTTGAATCTACTGGTTGTAGATGCGGAAGAGAAAGATTCATATGATGATCCCGATGCTTTTTTTGTGCACCAGAAAAATTATGTGCCTGGTGAATCACTCAACCAGGCAGTAAAAACCATAAAGCTCGGCATTACCGTCTGGCAGGATGCACAGGGAAAGGGAACATTTCCCCGGAATGATTTCATTGAAGAAAAAATCGTTGAGGTAGTACAAAATCTCAACCGGTTCTTTTCCCGTGTTGCCCTGCCGGTAAGGCCAATTGAAGGAGTTGATTACCTGCGCGACAGCCATGTGCGTTTTGAGCTTGGTGCTTTAAATTTCATTCAAAACGATTCATTATACAAGGTGGGTTGTGGTCGTGGTAATTCGCTAAACAACTACCTGTTTGAAAAGCATCCCCAGAACCGCCAATTTATGAATATCCACCTGGTTGCCGGTCATTGTGTAGGAGCATCTGGTTATGCCAGCTTTCCCACGGGCCGTGATCTGGAGCAGGACTCCTTTGTTGTGAGTTACGTCAACAGGTATGCTGATGATCCTGATAAGTATTCTTTCTGGGCTTTGATGCTTCACCTGGCCCATGAACTGGGACATAACTTTGATCTCAGGCATCCCTATAATTCTGAATATTGCAGGTTTTCTCATCCCGATTTCCTTTTTGACCTGTTTGGATTTGAACAACAGGACTGGTGTGATAATCCAAGACGAAACTGTGATATTTGTTACCATGATGGTGGCTGGAATTGCGATCTTCGTGATCCCAATACCACATGTACCAACAACATTATGGGGGGTAACAGAAGTTCCATGAGCATCACTCCACTTCAAATGGGGCGTATTAATCGTTCGCTGGCACTTACAAACGTAAGAAAGTATGCCTGGGGGTATTCCCATGAGCCATTTCGGGTTACAAATGACCAAACCTGGTCGTTCAACAAAAAATTTTATCAGGATATCGTTGTTGAATCGGGAGCCACACTCATTATAACCGGCACCCTGGAAATGGTGCCCGAGGCAGGTATTATCGTGAAACCCGGATCAAAACTTATTATTGACGGGGGGCTGGTTACCAGTGCACTTTATTCGCCAACTCCATGGCAGGGGGTTATTACAGAAGAAGCGATAAAGCCGGGTCTGTTTTTCTGGCGCAAACCTGTGGAAGAGGGGAAAATAATCCTTGAAAATAATGGCAAACTGGAGAATTACAGGCGTTGAAATGCACTGACTGTTTAAAACTAATTCTTTTACTCCAAATAATATTCTTTTCCCTTAAGGTATTTTTCTTATTTTTGGGCTTTTTAATCAGGCAAAGTAGCGGTTATGCAAAGGAATAAGCTGCTATCAGTACCAAAACAAGCATGAATTTTATATCAAAAAATACCTTATGGAACAAATAAACCCCGGTAAAAGAGACGGATTTACCAGTAAATTCGGGATTGTGGCAGCGGCTGCCGGATCAGCCATCGGACTTGGTAATATATGGCGGTTTCCTTATGTAGTGGGTGAAAGCGGGGGAGGAGCCTTTTTGCTGGTGTATCTTTCTTTTATTTTGTTGCTGGGCATTCCTGTAATGCTTTCTGAGTTTATCATTGGGCGTAAGGCTAAAAAAAATGCCTATGGGGCTATAAAAAGCATCGCGCCGGGAACATGGTGGCCGGTAATAGGGATTATGGGGATTGTGGCAGCATTTGTTATTCTGGCTTTTTACAGCACCATAGCCGGATGGACTCTCCATTATGTCTATCTTTCCATTTCCAATGGTTTTAAAGGACAGGATGCCCAGGCCCTGGAAAATCTCTTTGGTTCATTTATGTCATCGGCAACTATGCCTTTGTTCTGGCAAATGGTATTTCTAATTCTTACCGCCGGGATTATCATTGCAGGGGTAAAAAAAGGGATAGAAAAATATTCCAAGATCCTCATGCCCTTTTTGCTTCTGTTGCTTATTAGTTTGTGTATTCGTGCCCTAACGCTCCCCGGAGCTATGGACGGATTGGTGTTTCTTTTTAAACCCGATTTTTCCATGATCAACCCACAGGTAATTCTGAGTGCATTGGGTCAGGCAGCTTTTTCGCTGAGCATTGGTATGGGAGCCCTGATCACGTATGGCTCTTATTTTCCCAAATCCACCAACCTGTCCAATACAGCTTTTGAGGTTTCACTGGCCGATGTTCTTATCGCAATTCTTGCAGGGGTAGCGATCTTTCCTGCAGTATTTGCACTGGGCATGCAGCCCGATGGTGGAGTGGGGCTAATATTTATGGTTTTACCCAATGTTTTCCAGCAAATGCCGGGTGGGTATATTGTAGCCATCGCCTTTTTTGTTCTTCTGTCCATTGCTGCCCTTACCTCATCTATTTCTATCATGGAAGTTGTGGTGGCATTTCTTACTGAGGAGTTCAATCTCAAAAGAAAACATGCCACGGTAATTACCCTCATTGCTGCTGCATTTGTAGGGGTGTTCTGCACCTTATCCTGGGGTACTTTTGAGCATGTGTCCATTGCCGGCAGAAATATTTTCGATACCCTCGATTTTACGGCTTCAAGCATTTTGCTGCCATTGGGAGGATTGTTGATTGTGTTATTTACGGGCTGGTATATGGTAAAAGGCGAAATTGAAGAAGAACTAACCAATCAGGGCGTATTGAAGCTTAAGCTTTTCAGGGTTTTCATGTTTCTTATAAGGTTTGTGGCACCTGTAGCTATAGCCGTTGTGTTTTTAAATGGCATAGGATTGTTTTAGAGTTTAATTGCTGGAATGGGTTTGCTGCAAATCTGTCCCTGTCTTATTCTGCAATATCTTGCTTTATAAATTATAGTAAAACTGCTTATGGAAAAAGTTCATGATTTTTTAATTGTTCTCGATGGCTACCTTGGTGGTGGCCCCTGGTTTGTTTACCTGCTTTTGTTTACCGGTTTGTTTTTTACCTTGTACCTTGGTTTTCCCCAGATTCGTTTTTTCCGGCAGGCCATTAGAGTAGTAAGCGGAAAATATGATCGGGTTGGAGATCTGGGAGATACCTCACATTTTCAGGCACTCACAACAGCCCTGTCAGGTACGGTTGGTACAGGCAATATTGCAGGGGTAGCTCTTGCCATTCACCTTGGAGGTCCTGCAGCACTGTTTTGGATGCTTGTAACCGGAATGCTGGGGATGACCACTAAATTTGCTGAGGTAACCATATCTCACAAATACCGTGAAGTAGATAGTGAAGGCCGTATTGCCGGTGGTCCAATGTACTACATGAAAAAAAGATTGAACATTACTTTACCCAATAATAAAGTGATCAACACCGGGAAATGGTTGGGTGCGTTTTTTGCTGTTGCCACCATAATGTCTTCCCTTGGAACGGGTAATATGCCGCAGATCAACAGTATTGCTTCGGCCATGAACTCTACTTTTGGTATTCCGCATATCATAGTAGGTGGTGTTCTTGCTGTTTTACTGGCATTTGTTATCCTGGGTGGTATTAAGCGAATTGCCCAGGTTACCTCGCGCCTGGTACCTTCCATGGCTTTGATTTATGTTTTGGGAGCACTGGCAGTTTTAACCTACAATTACGATAATATCATTCCTGCATTTGTATCAATTTTTGCCGATGTTTTTTCAGGTACTGCTGCTACTGGTGGGTTTCTGGGTGCTTCGGTGATTTATGCCTTTAATCGTGGGGTAAATCGTGGGTTGTTTTCCAATGAGGCAGGTCAGGGATCGGCTCCTATTGCCCACTCGGCTGCAAGAACAGATGAGCCCGTATCGGAAGGAATTGTTGCACTGCTGGAACCCTTTATTGATACAATTCTTATTTGTACGCTCACAGGTCTTGTTTTGCTTTCATCAGGTGTGTGGAATGATAAGGTACACAATGATTTTCAGCGGGCCGACCAGCTTATTCTGGTGGGGAATTTTGATCAGGAAGATCAGGAAGATGTGGAAAAGCTTTTCCGTTACTTCAGCAACCAGGGAGATTTACCACGTTTTACCGGATCTCTGGAGGTTGTAAATGGCAGGATCACTGCCAAGATCAACCAGGAAATTACCATTCTTCATGCCCGTTCCATTGCCGAGAATGTGCAGGTAACCCACCAGGGGCAACCCTATTCCGGTGAGATCATTATTGATAATGGAAGGCTTCATGAATCAAGTGTACCCGTTAGCTTTTCCGGACAATCCCTCTTGCACAGTGCTCCGCTTACCGCCGAAGCGTTTACCCGCAGTTTCCTTGGGAATTTCGGGCAGTATATCGTGGCCATCGGTTTGCTTCTGTTTGCTTTTTCAACGGCCATTTCCTGGTCCTACTATGGCGACAGATCGGTAACATATCTTTTTGGTACTAAGTATGTTATTCATTATCGGGTAGCCTATGTGCTTGCGTTTTTCCTGGCTTCTTTTACCGATACCACCATAATCTGGGCCATTTCCTATATTACCATTGCATTTATGGCTGTGCCCAACCTTATTGGTATTCTGCTGCTTCGCAAAGAGATAAAGCAAACAATAGCAGAGTACTGGAATAAATACATGGTTAATAACCCGGATCAATAACAGAAACAAGAATAAAAATTATTTCATTCTTTTTTTGATCTGTTGCAATAATAATCAAACCTGCCGGAGTACCTTTGCAAACATTGTACACGGCAGGTTTGATTTGTATATCAGGGTTGCTGTAAACGATGAAATATTTTTTGGGTGTTTTTATCCCCACTTTTGCTTAGTGATACAATAACATGGTATCAGCTTAAGTTTTATTGTAGCATTAACAATTTATTTCCGCGGAAATGATAAAGAAACTATTCGTTATAATTGCCATTGTAAGTTTATTATTGCCTTTAATGATACTTTCGGCACAGGAACCATCACGCAGAACAACGCGGGTGGATCTGATCCGTGCCGATGACATTCGTTTTGATCGTGATGTGGCAGCAGACGCCCGCAGGCTTGTTGGAGATGTGAAATTTCAGCATGAGGATGCCACCATGCGCTGTGACAGTGCCTGGCAATTTACTGTGGATAACAGGTTCAATGCCTACGGAAATGTGTATATCAATGTCAATGACAGCGTAGATATATTTGGCGATAAACTTTATTACAATGGCAATACCCGTGTTGCCGAATTGCATGGCAATGTTAAGATGATTGATAACCAGATGACCCTTACAACACAACATCTTTTTTACAATCTTGAAACCAATACTGCAAATTACATTGATGGGGGAGAAATTGTGGATGCAGAAAATGTGCTCACCAGCATATGGGGCTTCTATTATGCCGACGACAAAAACTTTTTTTTCAGGGACAGTGTAAAACTGGTAAATCCGGAATATGTCATGCACTCAGATACCCTCAGGTACAATACCCAAACTGAAGTGGCCTATTTTTTCGGGCCTACCACCATTGTCAGCGAAGAGAACACCATTTTTTGCAGAAATGGCTGGTACGATACTAAGAATGATATTGCCAGATTCAGCAAAGATGCTTTTTTTACCAATAATGAGCAATCTTTATCCGGCGACAGCCTGTTTTATGACCGCAACAGGGGGTATGGAAAAGCCATCAGAAATGTTATGCTTAAGGATTCTGTTCAGCAGACCTTCGTTACCGGCCATTTTGCAGAACATTTTGAGCATGATCATCTG
>SLIL01000060.1 GCA_007135645.1 Bacteroidales bacterium | reverse complement strand
GTACCGGAGAAACCTGCAATGGCTGGGGGAAAAACAGAAACCCCGACTGAAACAGAAAAAAGAAAGCGACTATGATCCCATAAAAAATTGCAATAACAACGAGTGTATGGAGCATCTTCTTAATCATTTCTGTTTTAATTTTTTCAGGGATTGCATAAGCCCTTTCGCAAAGATAAAGGAAAATCTCTTTTTTATTTTTTACAATTCATGATCCATAACCCATAACAACTGTGTATTTTTGCACCTTGCCGGAGATCAGGAATGAAAGCCCGCTAATGCATTATGATAAAAAAATATGCAAATACCCCTTTCCTTGCCTGGATTGCCCTTGCCATTGGCATCGTGTGCATTGGCTTTTCAGCCATCTTTGTAAAGCTGGCCGATGTGCCCGGTTCGGTATCCACCTTTTATCGGCTGCTGTTTGCCACGGTTGCCATTTTACCGGTATGGCTGTACCGGGGCATCCGGATGCCTGCCCGAAAAGACATCCTGCTTATCCTGGCCGGATCGCTCTTTTTTGCCATCGACCTGTGGCTATGGAATACGGCCATTCCCCTTACTTCTGCAGCCACAGCCACACTGCTGGCCAACAATGCACCGGTTTGGCTGGGATTGATCACTGTGGTAGTTTTGCGCCAGCGGTTGCCCGGAAAATTCTGGATCGGACTGCTGGTTGCCCTTGCAGGGTTGAATGTACTTATTGGCTTTGAATCATGGAAGACCATGCAGTTTAACAGAGGGGATGTTCTGGCACTGTTGGCTGGTTTTTTCTATGCCCTTTACCTGCTCTATACCATGGAAGTGCGCAAAAGGGTAAACACCGTCACATTTATGTCACTGTCACTGCTTTTTATGGTGGCCATGATGTTTGCAATTACGCTCTTCATGGGGCACTCCTTTACCGGATACAGCAGCAAAACATGGCTGTCCCTCGCCGGGCTGGGACTAATCTCCCATTTTGGTGGATGGCTTTGCATCAATTATGCCCTTGGGCATCTTAAAGGCACCAACGTGTCTGTTACCTTGCTGGCCCAATCGGTGGTTACGGCCATTTTCGGGATCATTATTCTGAAAGAATTTTTAAACCCTCAGCAAATAGCCGGGGGCATCATCATCCTTGCAGGCATATACATTGTAAACCGTCGCAATACCCCACCCCGGGCAGCTTCTGCCATGAACACGGAAACGGAACAACAGGATACAATGGCTAAGCCAAATGCTTGAAAACGGAATTAAACCATTTAGAGAACCGGGTGTTGAATGATACAACCAACTTTAACAAAACAAATATGTCAGACAAAAAATACATAGGAGCCCATGTAAGTGCTTCAGGTGGAGTAGAAAATGCCCCGGTAAACGCAGCGGAGATTGGTGCAACCGCATTTGCCCTGTTTACCAAGAACCAGAAACAATGGTTTGCCAAAGCACTCACCGAAGAAAACATTGAGAACTTTAAAGCCAATTGCAAAAAACATGGCTATACCCCTGATCAGATCCTCCCCCATGACAGCTATCTGATCAACCTGGGTCACCCCGAAGAAGAAGGGCTGAAAAAATCGCGCAGGGCTTTTCTGGATGAGATGCAACGCTGCGAACAGCTGGGGATCAAATTGCTTAACTTTCACCCCGGTAGCCATCTCAGGAAGATCTCCGAGGATGACTGCCTGCAACGCATTGCAGAGTCGGTAAATCTCACCCTTGATAAAACCAAAGGGGTAATTGCGGTTATTGAGAATACAGCCGGACAGGGCAGCAATATGGGTTACCGGTTTGAACATCTTGCCAGGATCATCGAACTGGTGGAGGATAAATCCAGGGTGGGAGTTTGTATAGATACCTGCCATGGCTGGGCTGCCGGTTATGACTTTGCCTCCGACAAAGGATATGAAGAGGTTTGGGCCGAGTTTGATGAGATTGTAGGCTTGAGCTACCTCAAAGGGATCCATCTCAATGATGCCAAAAAAGACCTTGGGAGCAAGGTGGACCGTCATGCAAGTATCGGAGAAGGGTTCCTGGGGGCACAAACATTTTCCAGGATCATGAAAGATCCTCGTCTGGACGGTATTCCTATCATCCTGGAAACACCTGAACCCGATAAATGGAAAGAAGAAATTGAATGGTTGAAGTCGCAGCAATAACCATTATCCACTTATTTAAGACAACTCATTTTCAGTATCTCCCGTAAGACTTAAAACAGGATATCCTGTTTTTTTCTGATCGCGACGGAACATAGTTGATCCTCCCGATTATCACACATTCTTCCAACTAAAATGATGCACATTTAATATTTTCATTATTTTTGTGCAAACCTTTTTTCAGCCCCGTGTATCCCACCCAACCCCGGTTTACAGTGGCAAACAAACCATTTTAAAACAAATCTATATGGAAGAAAAGAAAAACAATGATTTCAGTCGGCGCAGTTTTATAAAAAGTGCAGCCATTGCATCAGCAGGATTTACCATCCTCCCAAGTTATGTAGTTTCTGGCCTTGGCCACAAAGCTCCCAGCGATCTGCTTAATATCGCATGCGTTGGTGCAGGCGGTGTAGGAAGAAGAAAGCTTCGCAACATGGGTGATGGCATGCAGGTGGTTGCTTTGTGTGATGTAGACTGGCGTTACTCCAAAGATGCATTCGGAGATTATCCCAATGCAAAAAGATACTGGGACTGGCGCAAGATGTACGATGAAATGGGCAATGACATAGATGCTGTAGTAGTAGCTACCCCCGACCATACCCATGCCATCGTGGCCGCTCATGCCATGACACTGGGCAAGCATGTATATGTTGAAAAACCCCTCACATGGTCTGTTGCTGAATCGCGCTTGTTGACTCAGCTTGCCGACAAATACGGTGTTGCTACCCAGATGGGTAACCAGGGCAACTCCTCCGATGATATCCGCAAAGTTTGCGAATGGGTATGGAACGATGAAATTGGCGAAGTACGCGAAGTGCATACCTGGACCAACCGCCCCATATGGCCACAGGGCCTTGAGCGCCCGGCACAGGGGATGTGGGTTCCCGATCACCTGAACTGGGACCTGTTCCTGGGGCCTGCCCCCATGCGCCCATACCATGAGATCTACACCCCATGGAACTGGCGTGGATGGTGGGACTTTGGCACCGGCGCCCTTGGCGATATGGCATGCCACATCATGGATCCCGTATTCAAGGCACTGAAACTGCAATACCCCACCAGGGTACAGGGCAGCTCTACCATGATGAACACCGAATCACCCCCACAAGCCGAAACCGTGCACTTTGTATTCCCTGAAAGGCCACGCGAGAGGGGCATCAGGGTAAGATTCCCCGAAGTAAAGATCAGCTGGTACGACGGTGGTCTGTTGCCCGCCAGACCCCACGGAATGGCCGATGATTTTGCCATGGGCGACTGGAACGGGGGCACCATGTTTGTAGGGACCAAAGATATCCTGGTGACAGATTGCTACTCCGAAAGGCCAAGGCTGGTTTCAGGACGTGTCCCCAACGTTCCTCAAAGGTTGCCCAGGATTGCCGAAGGGCTCAATCACGAATCTGACTGGGTAAGGGCATGTAAAGAGCCTAAAGAAAGCCGGGTTGAAGCAAGCTCCAACTTCAGCTACTCAGGGCCTTTCAACGAAACGGTGGTAATGGGTGTGCTGGCAGTACGCCTGCAGGACCTCAAGCGCGAATTGCTCTGGGACGGTGAAAACATGAAGTTTACCAACATTAGCCCCAGCGACGAGATCCGCGTGGTAACCAGCGACAGGTTTGAAGTGATTGACGGACACCCCCATTTTGACACCCAGTTTGCTACTATGAATGCCCTGGAGGCGGCCAAGGAATATATCAACCGTACTTACAGAGAGGGCTGGTCATTACCTAAAGTTTAACCACGTTGCCATAAATAATCAAAAAAGCCTGCCAGTAATTTGTGGCAGGCTTTTTTTTGAATGCGGTGACTGGAAAATGTTTTTTCTGGTAAGTCCGGCAAAAAAATCTTTCAAAATTTTACTAATCAATATATTTACTTATCATATAATCGACTGTTTCTATTTGCAAAAATTTATTAATTTTGAAACCAAACCCATCTCAAAAAAAACCTGAAAACCCATGCAAAATATCAGGATAAACACCACCCTGCAAATTGCCTCAATTTTGGTTTTGGGCTTGCTGATCCTGAGCAAGGAGACCCACTCCGCTGAACTCGTTGAAGCAACACCCCTGACCAACAAGATCATTTTACTGCATTTTAATGAGGGGCATATTACGTACCCCAACGATATGGTTGTTGAAAGGCTGAACATTCAGCAGGCCACATCTACCGGTACATACACAATTTCCAGTATCGATGATACTAATTTCACCTCTTCAACCAGCCCGGTGGATGTGGGTAGGAAGAGTAAAGGGATGCAGTTTAAGAGCTCCAGTGGTGTTCCGTGGGGAGGCAATTCCTTCGATCCAACTGGCAAACCCTGGATTTCGGAACACTGGATCTATCTTTTTCTTGAGCAGGAAATGCAAACGGGAAAAACCTACACCCTCAATACTTCTACCCTGGCCGGAAACGGATCGGAATGGACGTTTGTTTTTGACGAAAAGCAACAACGCAGCGAAGCGGTACATGTAAATACCCTGGGTTATGCTGCAGAAAGGCCCAAATTCGGATATGTTTACCAGTGGATGGGCGACAAAGGAAATCTACAACTGGCCCAATATGCAGGGAATTCTTTCTGGCTGATCAGGGAAGGAGAAGACGACCCCGTATTTGAAGGGGTGCTTACGTTGCGTTCGGCAGCCAACAATCCTGAAACAGGGCAACCCAATGATACTCCCAACCGCAACTTCCTGGGTGCCGAAGTGTATGAATGTGATTTCAGCAGTGTAACACAGCCGGGTACTTATATCCTGGCGGTTGAAGGCATTGGAAGTTCTTTTCCGTTCACCATTGGTGAAGATGCCATCTTTGAAGCCTACTATCATGGAGCCCGTTCCCTTTATCATCAGCGCAGCGGCATCCGTTTGCATCCTCCCTACACACAAGAAGGGTACATAAGGCCTGTTACACAAAACACGAAGGTTACCAGCGATGATGGCACCGACTTTTCCGGCCAGTTGCTCTATTGCACCTTACCCTATGTAGAATGGGAACAGGGAGAACATGGAGGTGCATCCCGGGAAGCCATCAGAAAGGCATCCCTGGGCAACTATCTTGATGTAGCCGGATGGTATCACGATGCCGGCGACTGGGACGGATACTTTTCACACCAGCGCATCCCAATCCTGCTGATGCTCACCTACGAAGCAGTACCCCGGCGGTTTATGGACGGTGATCTGAACATCCCTGAAAGCGGAAATGGAATACCCGATATCATTGACGAAGCATCGTGGCTGATAAAATTCAATTACCGCCTGAGGAAAGAACTGATGGAAAAAGGGTTCAGCGACGGGGGTGTAGGAGGTGCAAGGGTAGCTCCGGATTTCTTTGCAGAAGTGGATGGCAATGCCGAGGCAGATAAGCCTTCATGGCAGGATTACCGCAGGTACGTAGTTTCCAATGCCGATGCCTATATGACCTATCTTTATGCCGGACAGACTGCCCAGTTTGCATACATACTGAAATCATTGGGAAAAAACCCTGAGGCATTTCCGGTGGAGATGCTCGATCATGTGGATTTTGAGCAAATGAGTTATGATACGGTAAACTGGATTTGGGAAGCAGAGCAGGCTTTTGACTGGGCATCGCATCCTGACAACCAGCCTTCGCAGCATGCCCATTACAGTAGCCCGCTCTGGGTGTACAAAATGTATGCTGCTGCAAGTCTGTACCGCCTCACCGGCGAACATAGTTACCATCTCATAGCAAAAGAAGAACTGGAAAAAGTGAAGAACAAGCAAAACCTGGATGATGACGAACGGTATGGCGTCTATTTATATTTACTGGCCAGCAACGTAGATGCTGACAAAACGCTGCAGGATCAGCTCAAACAGGTTGCTGTTTCCACGGCCGGCTGGCGTGGAATGGATGCAGCAGCCGCAAGAGGGTTGCGATGGGGTGGAATTTTTGATATGCCCATGCTGATTGGGCAAGGCACCACTCCCTGGATGTTTGAGACCATTTTTGCCTACGGAATTACCGGTGACAAACAATTTGCCGATGTGGTACATACCACCACCGATTACTTTCTGGGCAACAACCCCCTGCATACCACATGGATGACCGGTGTTGGCCCCCGGCCGGCAAGGGGTGGGTTTCACCTGGATACCCGCTACCTGTGGGACAACAACTGGAAGGTTTACAAGGGATTTGTGCCCTACGGCCCCTGGTCAATGGCCTATGGATATGACCCCTATACCTGGGTAATTGACGGGGTAGAAATGGAGGGCGGTGCAGGCCCCTGGAACAAGGACTGGGCAAACTTCTCCATGTATCCAGCCATGGATGTATGGCCCGGTCATGAACGATACAACAACAATATTCATGCTCCCCTTTCTACTGAAAATACCATTCACCAGCAATCGGTTTATCTTGCAATTGCTTATGGTTTTGCCAACAACCGCAACAATGCCAATGCAGATGCTCCCATAGACATGGGGATGATTGAACTGGATCAAACAGAAATAACATTTGAAAATATGGACGATCAGGTTATTCTCAATGTCTCACTTGACATAGATAATGCCTCTTTCCCCGCCCTGAAATGGACTTCCTCAGAGCCACGCATAGCCCATGTGGATGGATACGGCCGGGTTACGGGTCTTACATCAGGTACAGCAGTTATTACTGTATCCACCCTCGATGGGTCGGTTACGGCCAGTTGTATCGTAATTTGTAACTGGGAGGATACCCTTCAATATGAATTCAGAAAAGTAATGGAAACAACTCCCTGATCAGGGTGTCTCCGGGGTGAAGTTCATCAGCACCTTTCCGGATAGTCTGCCAGGGAGCATCATAGGTACCTGGTTGGTTGTCATCGCCCCATGGGGCCACATAGTATGTTCCGGACTGAACAGTAAGTGTTATGGAGATCAAAAAACAGCAAAAATCAGAATGTTTTTCATAGGAGATAAGGGGGTTTAAGTTGGTAGGTAATAGTTTATAATGGGTTTAATATTCTGTCTGGATTGCAAGTTTATAAATGTCAAGTTGACGAATATAGTCAAAGAATGTGCGAACCCGCTCGGAATTTTCTTTATTTTGCAGGAAAAGGGAAATTTCATGTACCTTTTCTTTTATATCAATGTTTTTTCCTGCTTCAAGAATGAGATCCTTAAGTTCATTTGGATTGCGGACATTTTTACCGAAATACCTAAACTCGCTTCTGATAAAGTCCATATCGAGCAGGCTATCAGAACACAAAAAACTAAAGTCATACATATCCCTGGCTTTAACCCGTTGTGTTAAAACTACAGCTTTCATTGAAAACAGCACATTCTTCTCTGGTACAGAAACGGGAAAATAAAGTCCAAAACGATTAATGATCTGAGTGCGACAGGTATATTTTGTCCGGTTTTGTTGAATATCTATTTTGATCCACAACTTTTTCCTGGGATCACTCAATTTAAAAGCCCTGGCAGCATCAGGAAAAATAAGTTTGCAAAAGTTATCCGTATCCTTATAATTATGCTCAAGCTCACACTTTATTCCTTCCTTTTTGATTGACCTGGCAATTTCGCTAAACAATTCCCTAAGCGACTCCTTGTCTTTTCCAAAGAAATCAAAATCAAGATCTTCACTGAAACGGTCAAGCCCATAACAAAATCTGAGTGAGGGCCCTCCAATAAATACCAGCTCAGCGGCATTTTTGCTTTTGAATAGTTTACTTAATACCATTGCCTGAAGATATTCCTTTACCATGTGCTGATAAAACACCGCACCTGTAAGCTCACCAGGAAAGTATTTTCTAATTTCATCCTTTGATATCATAAACCCTCCAGATTTTTTGAATATTTTCTTCTACTGTTTTATGACGGGTCTTTGCAATGAATTCTTTAATGGCTCTTTTCTTCATCCCTTTCAACACATCCCTGTCAAATCTTAATTCTCTTATTTCATCATTTTGAAGGGTGTAATTTTTCAAATATATGAAATCAAAGAAGGCCTTTTCCAATGATGCAACCCTAACCTTGCGATCAATGATCCTTCCGTTCAAAAAAAGTTTCAGGGGCCTGAGCTCATACCCGGAAAATAGTTCGTTTTTTACTTTACGATAATCAAATGCGCCTAAAGGTGTATCAAATGAACTGGTTTTCAGGGTACTTACTGCTGTAATGGTATAAACAGCCTCAGGAATTAACCCCTCAAGAGACATAACATATTCAAGACTTACATAAGAGGGATTATAGATTTTATTGGAAATCAACAACCCAATGTTTTCTACGTGTATGAAATCTGAAAAGATATAATTTCCTTTGATCAATTTAATGATCAACCCTTTTTGATTCCATTCATGCAATCTACGTCGGTCAAAAGCACCAAAAACCCCACGGGCATCCTCAAAAGAGAACACCCCAAATGAAACCATACTTGTGTAAAACTCACTGAATTTCATTTTGTAAATATACAAATTATATTTCTTATTGTTGTTAATATTGACAACAATAAGAAATATAACTAAATTGATTTTAAAACCTCTGGTAAGTTTTCACCAGTTATTATTGCAACATCACCTTATCTGAACAGTATCCCGCTGGCGTGGGTAGTAAACAGGTAGATATCATCGCCACTGGTGGCTTTAACTCCATTTATTCGTAAATTTTCGTGAAACCCGGCTGGAAGCCCTATCTCAATCTCCACCGGACCATCGCAGGAGAATGCGGCAAATGGCCCTGCCGAAGTTTCCAGCATGGCAACTTCTTTTCCATTAGCACGAATTGAGAAATCGGAAGATCGCGTCATGATACGCGGATAGGAGTAGGTTTTTACCTGCGTTGCCATATTATTTTAAGAATTTATCCCAGCCTGACAATCAACTGGTAAAAATCCTTCTAGCAAAAAAAGGATTGCAACTAAAATAATGTATTCACTTTTTATTTTACTCATTTTGTTTGATTTATTGAATGATCTCTGAGTTTAACCATTGGTTTTATTTGCAGAAAGGCTTTTTCCTGTCCCACTATCAAACCCGGGGATCCTGATAAAAAAATTCTGTCTGGCGTATAATCTATAGGCTGTGAAATCGTTTATTCAAATATAAAAAAAACCTTTACTGTTCATACATTAATTCTAAAACAACTGCGATTTTTCAGGTGCTTTTCATAAAAACTCTCCTCTGCTATTACGTAAAAATATTTTTAGTTTATTTTTGTGCAAAGCTTTGCATAAATAAAACCAATAATCCGGCATGAAAAAATTTTGTACTACAGTTTTGTTAGCAATCGTTATGGGGGCAACCCTCCAAAGTCAGACTGCACCGGATGCTTTTGAAATGAACGAACGTCTTGGCCGGGGCATCAATATGGGAAATGCCTTCGAAGCTCCTGATGAAGATGCATGGGGCAATCCCTGGCAACCTGAATATTTTAAAATGATGGCAGAACTGGGATTTGATCATGTGCGCATCCCTATCCGTTGGGATACCCACCAACGCACCCTGCAGGAACCGCCCTATACCATTTACCCAACTTTTCTTGAACGGATCAAAGAGGTAGTGGATACTGCCCTGCAAAACGGGTTGCACCCCATTATCAATATGCACCATCATGATGCAATTTTTATAGATCCTTTGGGCGAAAAAGAAAAATTCCTGGCACAATGGGAACAGATTGCTGATTTTTTCAAAGATTATCCAGACAGTCTTGTCTTTGAGGTACTCAACGAGCCCCACAACAACCTTACCCCTGAGCTCTGGAATGAGTTTTTTGCCGAAGCCCTTGAGATCATCAGGGAAACCAATCC
>SLIL01000222.1 GCA_007135645.1 Bacteroidales bacterium | reverse complement strand
TCTCCTTATCGGTATTTGTGCGCTCCGCATCGGAGTAGGAGATGATCTTCATCTTTGTGACATTTTCCGCCATTATCGTTCGTTTTTATTTTTCAGAATTTCCATCACTCTTTCAATGCATTCGGCAATGATCTCCTCCCTTCCGGGAATGGGCGCCTGGTCAGGACCCTGATTGGCTCCGGGTTGCTCTCTCTGGTTGTTGCTGACACTTACTTTGATGTTCAGTTCACGGATCTCAATGGGCATGCGGGCATTGTTTTAAGAAAGAGTGAAATAATGGTACTGCAGTTCAAAGGTTTCTATGGCCAGCGCGCTTTGTTCGGCATCCAGGTCGCTGTGGCTCCATTTGCGGGGCCAGGCATGTTTTATATTCCAGGTCATCAGGGGCTCATGGTTTTCATTGAGCAGCGAAATGGTCATGTCAACAGGTTGAATGTTCAGTGACTGGAAAGCCTCGTTGCACCATTGGGTAAGCAGTTTAGAGTCTTTTACCAGACCGCGCTTCAGCACCAGGGTGGAGGATTGCGTTCTCACCGGCAACACATGCTCATAGCGGTTTTCACCACCCTCCGTTACCGATTCGGTCTGCAACTCCACACCAAGCCCGGAAACCGACTGGAACCGGCTGTCGATGTCATTGTCGCCAATACCTGAAAAAACTACCTTAAAATGAAACCCCACCGGGGGATACAGCTTTGCCATAGATTGAATGTTTTTTGTTATTCATTCTGGATTACCAGCCCTTCGTGGGCCAGTTCGAGGGTTTCGAGAGCGGCCTCGCTGGCGTCGCTCTTCAGGTCGGTTGACTGCACTTTCACGGGCCAGGCGTTCTTCACTTTCCAGGAGATGACGGGCTCATGCTCTTCGTTGAGCAGGTTGATGATGATGTCGCGCCGTTCCACGGTGTTGAGGCTTATGGTGTTGAACCATTGGTAAAACTCGTTGTCGGAGCGGAAGGTACCCCTCCTGAGGGTAATATTGCCGAATTTCTGCATGCCCGGCATCTTGATTTTACTATACTCGGGGCTGTTGCCTTCGCGGTATTCAATCACATCATTTTCAATGGACAGTCCACTCACTTCGGTGAAACCAATGCGGGTGCCGCCCCATTCTACCTGAAAATGAAAATTCGGTAAAGGATAATTTGCCATAACAAAGGGTTTATTAAATGAATACTTGTTGGTTTAGTGTTATAATGAAAAAATGATCAACTGTCAGCTGAAAGCATTTTGTGGGAGAAACGCAGGATGATAAATTCAGCAGGACGTACCACCGCCATGCCAATCTCAACAATCATTCGCCCTTCCAGCACATCCTGTGAAGTCATGGTTTCACCCAGTCCTACGTTTACAAAGAATGCATCGGCAGGACTGGCGCCCTGCAAAGCTCCTGCCCGCCACTGCAGGATGAGAAAGTTTTCTATCATGGCCTTCACTTTCACCCAGGTGTTGGCATCATTGGGTTCGAAGACGAAAGCGGCAGAAGCTTTTTTGGTGCTCTCCTCCACCATAATAAAGAACCGGCGCACAGGTACATAGCGCCACTCATTATCATTTCCTGCCAGGGTACGTGCACCCCATACCAGGGTCCCCTTTCCGGTAAAATTGCGCAAGGCATTGATAGACTTGCCGGTGGGATGTACATTCATGGACTCCTGGCCGGGGTTGTCGATTTTCACCGCAGGGGCAATCACACTGTTGAGGCTTACATTTGCAGGTGCTTTCCATACTCCCCGGGAAGCATCGGTGCGGGCATAAACCCCTGCCACAGCGCCGGAGGGAGGAATGGTGCGCATATACCTGGCGATCTCCTCTTTTACCCCTTTGAAGAAACTGACGCCGGCAAAAAGGGCCGATTCAGCTCCTTTCTCATGAAAAAGGACTGCATTGAGCAAGGTCTGGTAGGCTCTCAAAATGGTGCGTGTTGACTCTCCGAGAGCAGTAATGATCTGCAGGCTGCCCGCCGCACTCTCAGGGAAGGCCGTTCCCTCGGGTGTGATATCATCAAAAACTGTCCCTCCAAACCAATCTGCATCAATTCCACCATAAAGATTGATGATTATGGGTCGACTGGCCAGGTTGTTGCTGACCACAGAAGGGTTTTTTTCCATCTCTACCAGCTGCCTGAGGGCATCAGTGAGGTCAGAGTTCTCTTTCAGTAAATCGATCTCTCTTCTCAAGGGTGAAGTTGCAGCGGTTTCCTCATCTGCTTCATGGAATGACATGGCCATGGAAGCCATTACATTGAGGTAGTTTGTAGTATTGTTTTTGGCAGCAATTCCACGCTCCAGGTTAAGTCGGTAGGCTGACAATAATGCTGTTAAATAACCAGTCCCTTCCATGAGAAGACGGTTGCGATTGATCACCGAGCCAATGTTGGTGGTGGCAGCATTGGTTTGCCTGATGGTTTCCTGAAGGATTTCCAGCAATGCCTCTTCCTGATCACTGGCAGTAAAAGGAGCCAGGTCAGAGATCGCGGTATCGGGATCGGAGACGTCATAGAAAGCAAGCTGCCTGAATCCTGCCTGAAAATTGTAGGAAGAAAGCAGCCAGGGATAATACACTGCCCCATAGGAAAGATTATTTATGCCAATTCCATTTCGAAAATCAGTGAGTGGCTGGTGGAGAACATCCTCGGCCAGATAGCCCTGCATGATGTCGAGAATGGCAAAACGGTCCTGAAGTTCGGCACATTGCCTGAGGGTGGATT
This sequence comes from Bacteroidales bacterium, assembly GCA_007135645.1. Classification (GTDB taxonomy): domain Bacteria; phylum Bacteroidota; class Bacteroidia; order Bacteroidales; family UBA7960; genus SKVR01. The sequence continues at coordinate 7,200 of SLIL01000222.1, read as the reverse complement.
GCTGCAAGGCTGCAAACTGCGGCAGATCAGCAAGATCGTCACTGTCTTTGAGGCCAACAGCGTCAGGCGCAAGCAGCAAGGTGGGTTCATCATATTTGCGTAGTGCTTCCATTCCTTCCAAAAGATCATCAAAGGAGATATCATCGGCAAATGATCCCACGCTTACAATGTAGCAGGCCCCACCGCCATTGTCGTAAAACTGTCTCAGGGCATCATAAAGGTAGTACCTTTTGTCAGGGAAGATGCTTTCTATGGCGTTTCCCTCAGAGGTATCAACCGTTACATTGAATTCTTCCGGTATCCAGGCTTTCCCGAATAACGATTCAAAATCAGCCAGTGATTTTATTTTTACAGGTTTGCCGGTCAGATCATTCTGATTTGTATCCATGGCTTTTTCCGTATATCCTGTAAAGGCGGGTACTGCGGTCTCCACCTGGGCTACGGATGGGGGAAACAATGACACTTCTCTTACATATACTCCGGGGGTCTTGAATGACATGATTTCTGGATTTATAAGTTATCTGTTTATTATTAGTGTTTGCACGAAAACCATTTATTGTTTAGAGTGCTTGAAAAGAAAGCGTCAAGTGCAAGGCGGGCGAAGACTGAAAAACAGGAGTTTACTTTTCGTAAGTGACTGTTTTGAAGGCAAGCCCAACGCGGCAATTGGCGTTTTCTTGCAAGCACTATTTAGGCATTTACCATTTTATGGCTGAACCTCAGGATGATGAACTCGGCAGGTCTTACTACAGCCATCCCGATTTCAACAATCATCCTTCCTTCCAGGATGTCGAGGGCAGTCATGGTTTGACCCAAACCCACCCGTACAAAAAATGCTTCGTCGGGTTTGGCACCCATGAGGGCTCCGGCGCGCCATTGCAGGATGAGGAAGTTCTCAATCATGGTGCGCACTTTTACCCATGTATTGGCATCGTTGGGTTCGAAAACGAAAACACTGCTGGCTTTCTTTACGCTCTCTTCCACCATATTATAAAAGCGCCTTACACTGATGTATCTCCACTCGTTGTCGTTTCCGGCCAGGGTGCGTGCTCCCCAAACCAGGGTCCCCTTTCCGGTAAAGAACCGGATGGCATTGATGGATTTGCCGGTGCTGGTCACATTCATGTCCTGCTGATCCAGATCATCAATTTTAACCATCACTTCCTTTACAAAATTGAGGCTTACATTGGCAGGTGCTTTCCATACACCACGGGTGCTGTCAACGGCTGCATATACTCCTGCCACTGCTGAGGAAGGAGGCAAAATTACCCTGAAGCGATCCATTTCCCGTTTGATGAGGCTGTAGAGCTGGCTGTTGACGTGGTAAAGCGATTCCTGCGGTTCACTAACTTCGGTTTCACCGGGAGCCGGATATTTACGCAGCACTGTAACTGTGTCAAGCGGTGCAATGGCTGAGGATACCGTTACCAGACTCTCATCGGCAAAATAGGGCAGAGTGGTTTTGAGCCATGGAAAGTAGGCGGCCCCATAGGAGAGGTTGTTGTTGCCAATGGAGGTTCTGAAATCATCGGCAAGGGTCCCTGCACCGGTGGTATAATTAAGATCGAGCCGTCCTGCCTTGAAATCGTTGAGCCTGGTAGCAGTGGAAAGATCGGGGTACACATCCACGATCACTACCCGGTCCATTAGCTCAGCCGACTGGGTAAGGGCTCTGGTGTAGAGGCTGTAAAAGTCATTTCTGGATAATGAAGCCGCATCGGTAAACAAGATCATGGTAGGTTCATCTTCTTTACGCAGGGCGGCCAGGGCATTGTCCATGGCAGTATTGTTGTTGAATGCGGCCGTTTCATAGGTTCCGCACGAAACGATATAGCAGGGGCCCCCGCCATTGGCGAAATACATCTGAAGACAATAATACATCCTGAACTGCAGGTTGTCGAAGGGATCATGGATGGGCCCGTCAGGGATGAAATTGCCATTGCCATCCTGGGTGATCCTGATGCCATTGGCAGGGTTGGCCTGGTTGGTAAACCTTGTTTGTGCCGGCAGGCCATAGACATCTTCAAAATCGTTGAGCGAGCGGATACGCCTGGGTCTGTTAAGCAGCGACAGCCCATTGTAACTGTCTTTCTGTGTGAAGCCAATAAAGGCCGGGATGGCTGTTTCTACCTGGGCCACTGAAGGGGGAAGCTTGGATATTTCTTCCACATATACGCCTGGAGTTCTGTAATTTCTTGCCATGGTGAAAAGTGTTTAGTTAATTTATATGTACATCTGAATAAAATCGTGTTTCTGCCTCATGGGTAAATGCTTCGGTTTTCAAAGGGGCATTTCCGGGATTGGGAAGATCAGATACGTCTTGTCCATCGAGGTCTTTTACGGTAACGTTATCTATAAAGCCAAAGCGGGTAAGGGGCAGTGGCTGTTCTGTAAAGGAATTCTGATTGAAATTGCGTCCCACGTATCTCCAGTGGGTCATGCGATTGCGGAAGCGGAGCATGAGCCGGGGAGATAACAGATGCCCCTCGTTGGTGAAAAAGTTCGGGTCGCTGGCATCTACGGCAATGTGAAACAGGGCAAAAGGGGCCTCTTTTCGGTGCAGGAGGAAAAAGCCAAAGGAATTTTCCCATGCGGGAGACTCATTCTGCAAATGAATGTTGTACCAACCCTCGGGCAGGTGACGCATGTCGATCTGCAGGGTTGCCTGATCTCCGGGGAAAACCTCAACAGCTGCTTCCATGGGCTCTCCGTCATTATCGGTAATTGTTACCGCGGGTACCATATCATTTTCGGGTACACGATACACCATGATGCTTCTCACCAGCCTTTGCAGGTCGTTGCTGTTTGCATAATAAAGTGGTACATTGTCTCCGGCTGTTTCTGTAAGCCATTGGGAAGATGAAGCGGGATTTTCTTCAGTTTTTCCAAGGGCAGTATACAATGTGTTTACAGAAGTTTCCTGGTCTGAAAGCATATCGCCCGGGAAATATTGGGTGTTGTTTTGAAATACCGGTGGCACCGAACTCAGGTGAGGGAATACCCTGGGTGCACCATGGGAAGTATTGGTGAAGAACCACACCCTGTCTGGATCGGGCCGGAAAGGCAGGGCTGAATAGTTCAGCAGGTTGTGGTCGCGCAGGAAGGCTAAAAATGTCAGCCTTACTCCGGGATTAAAGTCCGGTAAAGGGGAGCCGTTCGGATGGCTTGCATCCGGAATACTTTGCGTGGCTACCAGGAATCCCCCGGGATGTGCCTTGAAAATACAACCCCGGGAGTCGAGGATTTTCCGGGTTTGTTCAGTGGGAGAGATGGCAAAAAGCTCTGATGCATCATATTTGAGTAAAATCTGCTCCTGTTCATCTTCCGGGAGTTGGCTAAAGGCCGTTTGTCCCTTGTTGAGGAAAAAATGGTGCAGTATATTGATGTCAAAAATTCTGCTGTAGTGAATGTTAAAGCCCATGCTGAAGCATTGTTTAAAAACTGTTAATGCACTAATTGTAAGTGGTGTATGATGTTTTGTCAGCGGGTCTGTTGCGGGAGCTCTGTTGTTTTGCTCCTGCATTGATCAGTAAGGTTATACACCCTTCTCCGTAAGGTTAATGTTGGTAATGATACCACGGGTTTCAAGGGTGCTGTCCTTCTCAATACGGACCATTCGCAGTTTGTAGCAAACAAAGGGTTTTTGCTTGCCGCCAAGTGTACTCCACAGGAAGTTTACCTGTTCGAGTGATAAGGTTTGCAGATCAAGGATAACGCGCAGGTCATCAGGTAGGGAGGATTCGTCAGAGAAGCTGTTTTGCCTGGTGAAATTATTTTTACCCTGAAAAAAGGCTATGGTGTGTGAGAGGTAAATCAGCGCCATTTCATAATTGGTCAAACAGGCGGTAAACAGCAGGTGAAGGTTCAGGTTAACAGGAGGATTCTGATATTTTACAAGTTCGGACTGGATAACCTTTGCCGGATTATTTTTCATGGTAGACTCCTCGTAGACATTTATCAGGGAAAGGAGAATATTGTTGGTGGTTTCCAGTTTTTCTTCGTCCATGGTTGCAATATTATCCAGGATCACCAATGGAGTGGGAAGAATATCGGATGGCCTTTTGACCTCATCCATGTAGGTATTGAGTTGCCCGGCAATGAATTTTAAAACCTGGTAAAGCATAAGCTTAATTATTAGTAAACACACAGGTCGGATAGGTAAAAAAAACTGGTCGGATAGGAAAATGGGAGAATCTGAATTTGCGGGCGCAGAGCAATGAGCCTTTCAGCAAGAAAACCAGCTGGCAGGAGGCGGGTACTTAAAACTCATTGTCAAAGATGACTTATCGTCCGTAAAACATCAAACTTTATCTAAAGTTACATCCTTGAAAGGAAAAAGTCAATACCTTGTCATGAAAAATTTAAAATTTAACATAACTGTGGTAGATAAATTCGCTTAACTGCGGTTTTTGAAGAATAAACACAGGTGTTTTTTTCTGGCTGGTTATTTTTAAATTATGAATAACCAGCCAGAAAAGATAAGGTACCCCAGAAGAATCTTATGGAAAACTTTAGTTCTGTTCAATCGCCTTCTCAAGCGAGGCATCTTTGGTGTAGAACCTGCCCCATTTGCTTTCGGGATCGTGAGGGGTTAACAGGGACACGATGATCAGAACTGCAATGGATGCTGATGCTGCCGGCAGGATAATGTACTGTTCGTTGAGCAGCTGGTGGCCATATATGTTCATCATAATCGAATTGGTAATGGTGATGAGCAGGGTGATGCCCATTCCTGTGGCAATAGAGGCCACGCCACCATGCACTGTAACCCGTTTCCAAAGGAATGCCGCCAGCAGGGCAGGGGTAAGTCCTGCCCCCACCATGGTATAGGCTGTAAGGGCCATAGCCAGGATGGTGGTAAACTGTGTGAGCAGCAGGTAAGCGATCACTCCCAGCAGCACTACCATGATCCTTTGCATAAGGATGATCTTTTGGCCATCGGCATTGGGATTGATAAAACGCTGGTAAATATCGCGTGTTATATTGGTTGAAGGTGTTAGCAAAAAGCTGTTACCGGTAGAGGTGATAATTGCCACTGCGGCGCATAGCAACAGCAATCCCGCCCATACAGGCAGTCCCACTTCAGTGCTGTAGCGTGCCGTATGCAATATGATCCTTTCGGCTTCGGCAGCCGCCAGGAAAAGCTCTGAATCAACAGGCAAAGCATTAAAATGACTAAAAGCAAGTATAGCAACGCTGGCCAGAGCCGTACTAACTATAATGGTACCTATTACCCACCAGACTACGGCTGATTTGGCTGCTTTTTCACTTTTAGCAGAAAAGAATTTCTGATACATGTTTGATTCTCCCAACAACAGAAATAGAGTTGGCAGGAATATTCCCATTGCCCAGAAAAAGTCCCCATCACCAAAAACTGTAAAGTGACTGAGGGGTACGGTAGCTGTAAGGTGTTCAGCGCCCCCTATGTTTAAGTAAATGATTGGCACGGCAATAATAACAGCAATGGTTATAATCGCTCCGTTGATAACATCTACAGACACTATTGACAACATTCCGGCAAATGCAGTAAAAAGAATGATAAAGCCTGCTGTCAGTAATACACCTTGCCATTCGGGGATTCCGGCCACAAGGTTCAATACAAAGCCACCACCTCTGAACTGATAACCAACGATGGTGGTGTAGGCTATTACAATAACAATGGTTCCAAGGATACGTGCCCATTTGTTGTAGCGCAGCTCCAGGATATCGGGTACGGTAAACTCGGCTATACGCCTTACTTTTCCGGCAAGAAAAAACACCAATACGATCCCTAACCATCCTCCGGCGGCCATCCACAATGATGAAAGCCCCACGTTAGCAGCCAATCCCGCACCAGCGAGCAAACTTCCCGAACCCATCCAGGTGCATAGCAAGGTGCCTACCAATTTGGCGGTAGAAACCTTGCGGCCCGCCACCATAAAATCTTCCTGGTTCTTGATTAAGAAACTCTTGCGAATAGATATCGCCATTAATAATACAAGGTAACCTACTACAACCCAAAGAAATATCATTGCTTCATCATTTTAAGGGCATTTTTCATAGCCCGGTTATTAAAAATATCAAACTTTTACAAGGAAAACAGAATCGCCCTTTCAGGATCGGGGGATTTCGGTTGCAAAGAAATAAAAAAACAGATACTTGTTCCGGGTTAAAAAAGAAAATCCCTGCCTTTTAAGGTTTTTTGGCAGGGATTTTCAGGAGTGGTTAGTTCAGCGAAAACTCAATGGGCAGGATCATCCTTACATCCACCGGTTCGCCTCTTTGTTTACCAGGGATCCATGGGGGCATGGACTTTACCAGCCTTATGGCCTCCTGGAAAAAGACCTGGTGATCGCCCTGGTGAATGGATACCTGGTCAACGGTACCGTCTTTCAGGATCACAAAGTCTACATGAACAGTTCCTTCCAGGTTATTGCTTTTGGCTTCTTCAGGGTATTGCATATTTTGCAAAAACCATTCTTTGTATGACCCTTTTGAGAAGCGGGGTATTTCCTCTACTGTAGTTATCAGCTGAGTGTCTTTAAGGTCGGGATCGTGGGCGATACGGTCTTCCAGTTGGGTTATGTGCTCCCCTTTTTCCCTGCCTTTCCTTGAAATGATTTCTAATACCCCTTCCTTGTTGTTTGCTGCTACACCAAACAACTCTACGGCCCTGTCTCCCTTATACATGTTCATGGTCAATATTTCTGCCGGTGCCATTGCAAAAATGGTTTCCCGTTCTGTTATTTCGCCATCCAGCACAAAAAGGTAATTTTCAGTCCGGGAGGATGAATCATCGGAAGAGGTTGATACTAACATAACCATAGGGGCTTGGGTGCTTTTACTCATCCAAATCTCTATGTATGCGTCCGGCTCAGCCCGCGCGGTTTTCCTTTCAAACCCGATCATGGTAACCACAATTTCCTGGCCCGCTTCAACTCCCTCCAGGGTGAAGGTGCCGTCCAGAGAAGATATGGCTGCAATGGAAGTGCCGGGTACTGATATCATAGTTCCTGCCAGGGGCTTGCCTTTATGATCATGTACTAACCCCCTTGTGGTAAATTTGTTGCCGTGATCCTCTGTTTCTACAGTTCTGCTTACTGATGGGCTGGAAGAAGGCAATGGATCCAGATGAGCGATAGCTGTTGCAGGCTCACTGATTTCGTTTGGCAATGTTGTTTCTGCTGCCTCCAGGTTGGCTGCTTCATGAGCCTTCGGAAG
>SLIL01000034.1 GCA_007135645.1 Bacteroidales bacterium | reverse complement strand
TGTCGTTGTGGGATTTTGCCCAGATACTGGCCTGCATCAGGTATCGGGATGGAGTGATTGACGGGTACCCTTCCCGGTTGCATTATTTTTCTGAATGGATCCATAATCACTCAAATCAGGGAATTCTTCAGTTGATTGCAGAAGGCAGTGAATTCATACCTTATGATATTCAGGTGGGTTTTATGACCTCCAATCCTGCATCCTACAGGCAGCTATCGGATCCTGATTTTCTGGCCACCATGAAAGAGATTGAAAGCAAGGTGTCAGCCGTTGAGCTGGTTTACCTGCCCAAAATCTCCATTGAAGCAGCAGAAGGGGTTATCCATGACGGGGATATCATTGCATTTACCACCAATATTCAGGGACTGGATGTTACCCATACCGGGTTTGCGTACCATCAAAATGGTCGATTGCACCTTCTTCATGCATCTACCCGGTCCAATTCTGTAGAGATCACCCCTGTGCCTCTTGCGCAATATCTGGAGCCTCTGGGCCGCGTTACGGGTATTATTGTTGCCCGTCCGGTTTTCTGATCTTTTCTTTTCAAATTGTTAACCTCACTTGCAGAAAACCTGTGCATTAATTTGCTAATTTTGCACCTTGATATAAAAACAGGGTGAATATGATTAAGTTGATAGCAACGGATCTTGACGGCACATTGCTGGATGACCAGAAAAACATTGACCCTTCCTTCTGGGAAGTTCTTGACTTGCTTACAAAACAGGGAGTTCAGTTTGTTGCTGCCAGCGGAAGACAATATTACATGCTGCTTGAGCAGTTTGAGAAGGTAAAAGACCGGATCATTATCCTTGCCGAAAACGGTACATTTGTAAAACAGGGTGATCAGGAATTGTTGCTCAACAGCCTTCCCCTGGAAGATGCCCGCTATTTTGTAAAGAAGGCCAGGACTGTTCCCGGAGCCGATGTGATCCTCTGCGGAAAGGAATCAGCATATATCGAAAGTGATTTTGAACCTTTTATCAATGAGTCTGCAAAGTATTATAAAAGATTCAGACTGGTAGATAATCTTGATACTGTTGAGGATACTATTCTGAAGGTCACACTCTGGGATCACCATATTGCAGAACAGAATTGCTACCAGTATTTTAAGCAGTATGAACAGGATTTTAAAGTGGCGGTAGCTGGTGACAAATACATGGATATAACCCACAAAACAGCAAGTAAAGGAACTGCCATTGAAATGCTGCAGGAAAAGTTTGGCATTAAACCGGAAGAAACGCTTATTTTCGGCGACTACCTCAACGACCTGGATATGATGGGGGTGGGGTATTACAGCTATGCCATGAAGAACGCACATCCCAGGATCAGGGAAATTTCCCGTTTTGTTACCCGGTATGACAACAATAACAATGGAGTAACGGAAACCATTAAAGAGCTTTTTAAACTATAATCAGACTCAATCTAGTTCTCTTAATGCCGGTTTGAGTAAATTTGTTGCTATGATCCCCTCTCTGGAGGATCGCCTTTTAAAAAGTACAAAAAACAACCGAGTGGAAAAAAGTATTGATCTTCATTTTTCAATTATTGTGCCTGTTTACAATCGCCCTGACGAAGTGGAGGAGTTGCTGGCGAGCATGACAAAACAAACCCGGCAGGGCTTTGAAGTAGTCATCGTGGAAGACGGATCTGTGGAAAAGTGTGAACATATTGTAAATAAGTACAGTAGCAAGCTCAATCTGAAGTATTATTTCAAGGAGAACTCCGGGCCGGGGCCAAGCCGGAATTATGGCTTTGAACGGGCGAGTGGAAATTATTGCATTTTCCTGGATTCTGATTGCATACTGCCACCTCAATGGTTTGAAGTGATTACAAGCAGATTGTCGGAAAGTTATACCGATGCATTTGGCGGGCCTGATGCTGCACATCCTGATTTTTCTCCACTGCAGAAAGCCATCAATTACTCCATGACCTCCTTTTTTACCACGGGCGGCATAAGGGGAGGCAGCGAAAAGGTGGATAAGTTTTATCCGCGAAGCTTTAACATGGGTTACTCGCGCGAGGTGTTTGAAAAAACAGGTGGTTTTGCCAGGATGCGCTTTGGCGAAGATATCGATATGAGCATCCGGATCCTTGAAAACGGTTTTCAGACGAGGCTTTTTAAAGATGCCAGTGTTTTTCATAAACGCCGGACACACCTCAGGCAGTTTTTTAAGCAGGTTTACAACTCGGGTATTGCACGTATCAATCTATACAAAAAGCATCCCCAATCGCTCAAGGCAGTGCATTTTGCCCCTGCAATATTTACTGTTGGGGTAGTAACGCTGATCTTAGGAGCAGTTTTCTATACATGGATGTTGCTGATGCCTCTTTTGCTTCACCTATTTCTGATTCTGGCTGATTCCATTTTCCGTACAAAAAGTATCTCCGTAGGGCTTCTTTCTATTGTTACCAGTTACCTGCAACTGACCGGATACGGAAGTGGTTTCATTGGTGCATTTTTTAGACGCATATTGCTGGGAAAAGGAGAGTTTTCTGCTTTTGGAAAGAATTTTTACAAGTGAACCCTCCAATCTATGTTAATAATTCTATAATCCTTTGCTGGTGCTGCTTTCATTGTTATTTTTTACTGTGGATACTATCCAAATAAACCTTAAAAGTGCAGCAAATCAATTAATTGGTTATTTTTGAGGAGATAAACATTTTTTATGTGGCTTAAATTCAATTCGTCTCTTGTTTTTGTCAGTATCCTTATGCTGCTGGTTTGCAATTCTTGTCAATACCGGCCGGATAAACAAACAGAGGAGTTTGATGGTGTAGCCCTGTTGCTGGGTTCACCTTCTGAACCCATCAACAGAGATTCCCTGAAGGTTTTTACTCCCGGTAAGGATGGAGTGCCACTTCCCAATGTGCAAAAGGCCCGGCCACCGGTAAAAGTAGAAACCACCACCAGCCTTGTAAGAGCAGGGGAACCCCGGATAAAGGAAAAAAGCCCACCCTCGGTTTTTACTCCCGGACAAGATGGATTAAAAATGCCAAATGTTGTCAGAGCGATACACCAACCGGTTTTTGCCGGGTTACCCGATAAAATTCTGGTAAAAGATCCTGTAATCCGCGATGAGAACCCTTATAATTTTATCACTTATGGAAAACTGCAGGGGCTGAAAAACAATGTAATCAGGGCTTCCTTTCAGGATAGTTTTGGGAATTTGTGGTTTGGCACCAATGGTGGTGGGGTGGTGAAGTTTGACGGCACCCATTTTTATCATTTTACCGACAATGAGGGCCTGGCCAACAACATTGTATGGGCAATTATGGAGGACAGTAATGGAGTGATGTGGTTCGGAACCTGGGGAGGAGGGATCAGCCGATACGATGGCCTAACCTTTACAAACTATTCAATAGAACATGGATTGGTAGGAAACCTTGTTCAATCCATAATTGAAGATAAAAACGGGCATCTGTGGGTTGCCACGGGAGGTGGAGGGTTGTCGCGATTTGACGGGGAATATTTTACCAATTACAGTGACGAACAGGGCCTGCCCAACATAAATCTGTCGTCGGTAATTCAGGATCGGGATGGTAATATATGGATCGGCACCTGGGGGTATGGAGCATTAATGTATGACGGAACATCGTTTTATCAATATACCCGCGACAGCGGCCTTGCGCATAGTCTGGTGTGGAGCATCCTGGAGGATTTTTCGGGCAATCTCTGGTTTGCCACCCTGGAAGGGGTGAGTAAATTCGATGGAAGATATTTTACCACCTACACAGAAGATGAAGGGCTTTCAGGCAACCGGGTATGGACCATCACCCAGGAAAGCAGCGGGGCTTTATGGTTTGGCTCAAGAGATGGGGGTGTGAGCAGGTTTGACGGAACCTTTTTCCAGAGGTTCAACGAAAAAGACGGTCTCCCTTCACCTACAGTAATGAATATCCTTGAAGACCGTAACGGGAATATCTGGTTGGGGACTTTTGGCGGAGGCATAACAAGATATGCAGGGAAAACTTTCAGGCATTTTGGCGAAAGCCGCGGATTTACAAACTATGATGTTAGGGCTTTTCTGGAGGATAACCAGGGCAACTTGTGGATTGGCACATGGGGTGGCGGAATATACCTTTATACCGGTGAGGGTTTATACTATTATACAGATGATGAGGGATTGACTGGAAATATAATTTACAGCTTAAGCCAGGATCACAAAAATAACATCTGGATTGCCAGCTTTACAGGGTTAAGTATGTTTGACGGAGAAAATTTTTATCATTATACTGTTGCCCAGGGAATTCCAAATCCCACCATATGGAGCACATTCATTGATAGTAAAGGAAACTTGTGGCTTGCTTCTTCCAGCGGAATAGCAAAATTTGACGGTGAATCCTTTACCCGGTTTGCTGAACCGGAAGGATTACCGGAAATCAGAATATGGACAATTGAAGAAGACAAGCATGGAAATTTATGGCTGGGAAGCAACGGTTCAGGTCTGTTCAGGTTCGATGGAAATACATTTACACAATATAACAGGGAAAACGGGTTCCCCTCCGATATCGTTTATTACTTGAAAGCAGACGATCATGGCAATATTTGGGCAGGCACCAATAATGAGGGAGTGGTTGTTTTCAATAAAGATATTTTATCAACTCAAACTGCTGAACCGGGCAACGGGGATTCAGATATTGCGCTGGAATTTATCACGCTAACCGAAGCCGAAGGTCTTTCCGGAAACAATGTATATTCAATTTATACCGATAGATCAGGAAATTTGTATCTGGGCACCGAAATGGGATTCAGCCGTATAGATGCCGAAAACCTGGGCGATATAAGAAAAATATACAGGTATGCCACTGATCCATCCTTTGCCTTATTTAAGAACTTTGGCTATGAAGAAGGTTTCCTGGGAATCGGGGTAAGAGGAGGAAACACGTTTTGTGAAACACAAGACGGCACCATCTGGATTGGGGCGGATGACCGATTGACTGCATTTTTTCCGCAAAATGAGATCAGGGATACCATTGCCCCTACGATCAGGATCACAAACCTGGAGTTGTTCAACGAAAGTATCCCCTGGAACCAGCTTGCGAAAAGTTCTTCGATGACAGAAGATGGACGTGATTTGACTTTCTCCACTGCAAAAGACACCGTTTTTATCATGGGCAATGGCATAGAGATCAAAAATTTCAGGTTCAATGGAATTTACCCCTGGTTTGGTTTGCCCAAAGAGCTTAGTTTACCTCATTACAACAACTTTATATCATTCAATTTTACAGGGGTTACTCATCGGCAAAGCCAACAGGTAAAGTATCAATACAAACTGAATGGATTTGACGATACCTGGAGCACCATCTCTACCCGGAATTTTGCCCCCTATGGCAATCTGCCTCCCGGCAAATACACCTTCAGGGTAAAAGCCATGAACAGCGAAGGTGTGTGGAGTGATGAAGAAACTTTTTCTTTTTCCATAAGAACACCATGGTGGGGCACCTGGTGGTTCAGGGTAGCTGTGATTATTTTTGTGGGCCTTGTTTTGCTTGTGATTTATTATTTAAGAGTAAAGAACCTTCAGCAACAAAAGGTCTACCTCGAAAAAGTAGTGGAACAAAATACGGCAGAGATCAAAAATCAGAACGATGAGCTTCAAACCCTTAATGAGGAATTATTGAGCACCAACGAAGAACTGGAGACCCAGCGTGATGCTCTGCAGGAAGCTTTACAGAACTTGCAAAGCACCCAGGAAAAACTTATTCACTCTGAAAAAATGGCATCACTGGGAGTGCTGTCTGCAGGGGTAGCGCATGAGATCAATAATCCGGTTAATTTCATTTACAATGCCAGCGCAGCCATTGAAAACTATATGGAAGAATTCCAGGAGAAAGACCTGGCTCATGTGAAGCCCTTTTTTGATGCCATCCAAACAGGCATAAAGCGTGTAAGCAGCATCGTGGACAGCATGGGACGATTCAGCAGAAGTGAAGACCTGCCCGCTGTGAATTGCCGGATCAGCTTTATCATAGATGATTGCCTCACTATTTTGTATAATCAGTATAAGGACCGCATTGATATTATTAGAGATTATCCTGCTGACGAACCCGAGGTTTATGGCAATGAAGGACAGTTGCACCAGGCTTTTATGAATATTCTCTCCAATGCCGTGCAGGCAATTGATAATACAGGAATTATCACCATTAAACTACTGAATAAGAAAGAGTTTATTGAAATTTCCATTTCAGATACCGGTCATGGAATTGAAAAAGAAAACCTAAAAAAAGTCTTTGATCCCTTCTACACCACCAAAGAGCCCGGCAAAGGCACCGGACTTGGGTTATCCATTACCGAAAGGATCATCAACGATCATCATGGAGCCGTTGAATGTCAGTCGGTTCTGCATAATGGGAGTGCATTTATTGTAAAGCTTCCTGTGGTAAATGGTACTTCTGTAAAACAAGAATAATTTATCTGAATAATTGATACATTATCTGCTTTCCAGTTGGGTTCTGATTTACACATGGAATAAATTTAACGGACAGACAAATGTAACTTTATTTGATATGATAAATATATTACTTATAGTAAAAGAAAACTTCTGCATTAGTAATATTAATTCAGTTTGCTGCAGATATTACAGGGGATTAATAAATTGAAAATGAATAGATATTTAAAAACAATTTTGGCTGCATTATGGATATCATTTTTAGCGTTAACCGCTAAACCCGATGATCATAAGACCAGTGACATTTCTTTCAGACAACTCAGTACAGAACAGGGGTTATCTTATTACAATGCCTGGTTTACCCTTATGGACAGTAAGGGTTTTATCTGGATAGGAACATTGGATGGCCTGAATCGCTACGATGGGTATGACTTTATCGTATACAGAAATGACCATCGTGATCCTGGCAGCATAAGTGGTAATATTGTTACCTCAGGTGTTGAAGACAAAAATGGCAACTTGTGGTTTGTTGCTGATGGCAGAATTAATCGTTATGACTGGGAGCAGGATCGGTTTGTTCGCTACGATTCTGATTATCCGGGAGTTAAGAATGATATGCTCAATAGTGCATTGAAGCTTGCCATTGATGATGATACTAATCTCTGGATCGCTACCAGCAGGGGACTGAGTGTACTCGAAATTGAAACGGGACTGCTGAAAAGCTATGTGCACGATCCCAATGATGAAAACTCTTTGCCCGGCGATGAAGTAAGAGATCTTTTCATTGACAACTATGGAAGGGTGTTAATAGCTACATTGCAAGGTTTCTCCATTTTTGATCCTGCAAGTGAAACATTTACCAATTACAGGGCTGGCAAAAATTCCCATTATGGCCTTACTACCAACAGGATCAATGCCATTGCCATGGATCATGAAGATAAAATATGGATCGGGACTTTCGACCAGGGAATCAACCTGTTTGATGAAAAGACGGAAACTTTTGCTTATTTTAAAAATGATCCCGGTAATAAAAATAGTCTTCTGAGCAATCAGGTAACTTCTTTTACAGTGGATAAGCAGGGAGATGTTTGGATAGGTAGTGAATATGGCATCAGTTTGTTTTGCAGGGATCAACAACATTTTTTTAACCTTGCACCTGACCCGCTCAATTCTTTTTCATTGAGCGATGAGGTAGTGCGCGAGATCTATTTTGACACAAATGGTGTAATCTGGGTTTCAACAGGATTTGGAGGTGTAAGTATTTACGATCCATGGGCAACAAAATTCAGACATTTTAAACATATTCTTGATGTCAACAGTATTTCGGGTAATAATATTACAGGGTTTAAAGAAGATCCTTCAGGGAATATCTGGATCTCTACAGATGGAAATGGGTTGAACTATTATGACAGGCAACAGGGGGTTTTTAAGCACATTTCTGCTGATAAAAATGGCAATGGACTGGTAAACGATAAAGTAACAGCCCTGGAGATTGACCGCGATGGCATGCTATGGCTGGGTTACTGGAATGGGGGAGCTTCCATGTACAACCCTTACACACGAAATTTTAAGCATTTCAGACACAATCCCGATGATGAAAACTCTCTGTCTGATGACAATATTTTCTACATTTATGAGGACTCTTTCGGGGAGATCTGGTTTGCAACATGGGGCAATGGTATTGGCCGATATAACAAATCAACAGATCAATTTGTGCAATATGGCAACTATTCGGGAAACCCCCATGGATTGCCACAGGCTTTCTTTCAAATGATCACAGAAGATGCAGACAATAACCTTTGGTTTGCAACCTTCGCTGGTATATATAAATGGATAAGAGAAGAGGACCGGTTTGTGGGGTTTGTTGCAGACCAGGAAACCGGATCCATTCCTGTCAACACAATTCACGTGATTTTCTCCGACTCCCGAAACCGGCTATGGGCAGGTAGTGCTGGTGCTGGACTGGCCTTGTTTGATCCTAATTTAGAAACATTTACTTTATTTACAGATGAAGACGGGTTGCCTGGAAATAGTGTGGTGGGTATTCTGGAAGATGACCAGGGGTATTTATGGTTAAGTACTCATAATGGTTTAAGCAGGTTTGACCCGGAGCAGAAAACATTCCGGAACTTTGACAAGGGCGATGGCCTGCAGGGAGATAATTTCAACCGATGGGCATTTGAAAAGCTCTCTACAGGCGAGCTTCTTTTTGGGGGAATTAACGGTTTTAACCTGTTTCATCCCAGCCAGATCAAAGAAAACCCGGTGGTTCCCCCGGTAAGAATTACCGGGTTCCGATTGTTTTATCAGGATGTTCCTGTGGGTGAAGAGTCACTGCTCAGGCAAAATATCTTAGTTTCCAATCACCTTAGAATACCTCATCATAAAAACATCATCAGTTTTCAGTTTGCTGCACTGAATTATCTTAAACCTGAGCAAAATCAATACAAATACATGCTGGAGGGTTTTGATAATGAATGGATCAATCTGGGCAACCAGCGCTCAGTTACCTTTACCAATCTTAATCCTGGTAAATATACCTTAAGAGTAATTGCCTCTAACAATGATGGAATATGGAACTATGAAGGGGCGAGTATTGATCTGATTATTTTGCCTCCCTGGTGGCAGACCTGGTGGTTCAGAACTGCTGCCCTGGTATTGTTTATATTGAGTTTGTGGGCAATTTACAGATTTAGAGTACATAATCTGGAAAAACAAAAGAAAACGCTTAAAGTAGTAGTTGAGAAAAACACTTCTGAGATCAAACAACAGAATGTAGAATTGCAATCACTCAATGAGGAACTCAGATCTCTTAATGAAGTCCTTTTTGCCACCAATGAAGAGCTGCATATCAAAACCAATGCACTGGAGCAAACCATAAAAGATCTGAAAAACACGCAGGAGAAACTCATACAGGCTGAAAAAATGGCCTCACTGGGCGTACTGGCTGCTGGTGTGGCCCATGAAATAAACAATCCGGTCAATTTTATTTACAATGCAAGTGGTGCCATAGAATCCTATATGGCGGAGTATAAAGAAAAAGACATGGAGGAGCTGAAGCCGTTTTTTGAAGCCATTCGCACCGGTATAAAAAGAGTTAGTAATATTGTTGACAGTATGGGGCGATACAGCAGGAGTGAAAGCCTGCCTTCAACAGATTGCAGGGTAAGTGTGATCATAGATGATTGCCTCACCATTTTGTATAACCAGTATAAAGACAGAATTGATATTATAAAAGATTACTGCGAACCAGAACCCCTGGTTTACGGAAATGAAGGCCAGCTCCATCAGGTGTTTCTTAATATCATCGCTAATGCGGTGGATGCTATTGATGCTACTGGAATTATTACCATAAAAATCAGTCGCAAAAGTACTTCTGTAGTGATTTCTGTATCTGATACCGGCAGTGGTATCGAACCGGAAAAACTGAAAAAGATATTTGATCCTTTCTTCACCACAAAATCTCCCGGGAAAGGCACTGGTTTGGGGCTGGCAATTGCCCGAAGAATAATTGAAGATCACAATGGAACAATTTCATGCGATTCTACGTTAAACAAAGGTACAAGCTTTACGATAGATTTACCTGT
>SLIL01000313.1 GCA_007135645.1 Bacteroidales bacterium | reverse complement strand
CTTACGGCGATTCAGGGCCAGGTATCCGATCTTTCAGGAAGTATAAAAATTGCATTCGTGGTTCCTCTCATCTGCTTCGTGGTGATCGCTTTGTATGGTGCCTGGAATATAAAAAATGGAAGACAGGCCAGACATTCCTTATAAAAATCTACTCAAAAGTCTTAATTTGGGCCAATTATTGAGAAGTTTGTTATTGGAGTGCTGATAAAATATAACCCTTTGGATTCGCAGTATTATTATTAGTTGCGTGCTCCCCCTCTAAGGGGGCCGGGGGGTATTGTGCTTTCAGGGGTGTGCTTATAGTTCAAAAAAACCCCGGAAGAAATCCTCCGGGGTTTTTGTTTAAGATCATCTGAGTGTTTTTAAAGCTCTCTGATGCGGATATTTCTGAACCATACATCATCGCCGTGATCCTGCAGGGCAATATATCCCGGACGGTATATCCCAAACTCAGGAAACTCAGCAAACTTACTGTTAGCGATCATCCTTTCCCAGTCTGGAGTTCCCAGATGGTACTCAAGCACCACTTCACCGTTTTGGCGATGAACAACCGTGCCTCTGTAAACCATTACTTCTGCTGTGTTCCATTCGCCTGTAGGACGAGCGTTCTGTGGCTTTGCAGGGATCAGATCGTAGAGTGATCCTGCTTTGCGGTTTCCATCAACACCCAGTTGGGCATCGATATGCCTTTCATTGCAAAGGATCTGCATTTCAGGAGCAGACTTCCAGACTGGTTCTCCTTCGATCTCTTGTCCCAGGTAGAATATACCACTGTTGCCACCGGAAGAAACTTTCCAGTCAAGAATTAAGTGAAAGTCCTGGAATTTGCGATCATAAATAATATCACCCCCTTGACCGCCGGCCTCGCCGGTTCCGGCACCAACAACCTTAAGGGTTCCATCTTCTATTACCCATCCGGCTTCGGGGAAGGTGGGCCTGTTGTAGCCGCGCCATCCGTCAAAAGTTTCGCCGTCAAACATCAGGATAAATCCCTGCTCAACTTCTTCAGGAGTGAGGGTATTCATTGCTACTTCCTGCGCCTCCTGCCGGGGCGCCTGGCCGCAGGAATGGAAAAGTATCCCTCCGGCTAAAAAGCTCAACACGAAAGCAATTACTTTGAAATTTCTCATTTTTTTTACTATCATTTTAGGGTTTATACTAAAAATATACTAATTATGGCATAGCTGGCAGATCCCAACCTTCACGGTATGTATGCTTGATCAGTTCGGTTGCAAAAGCTTTTGCATTGATCGGATCGGTCATTTTCTTGTCGAAAGTGGGGTGTCCGTCGGTAATCTTGAATCCATCCTCAATAACGATCCTGATGTTTTCATTATCGCCAATATTGGTAAATCTCATGTTCTGTCCGTCCCATTCAAGTTCTTTGTGGAGCTCCTGCAGACGCACAGCCAGAACACCCATAACCACCATTTCATTAAACGGACCTGCTTCATAGAATGGAGAGGCTGTTTCAACGCGGTTTTCAGGAGATTCTTTACAAGCCCTGATCCAGTCCATTTCGTGGCTTGTTGGAACTCTTCTGAGTTTTTTGGGGGCATTGGGCACCCTGCCTGACAATAACCATGGACGTACTCCATAGCATCCGGTGATCAGGGTATCTTTGGTACCGTGGAAAATAAGACCACCACCGGCATCATTCATATCACGACCGGCGGGCCATCCTTCGGGCATATCGGGTCTCAAACCTCCATCATACCATACTACTTCTACTTCGGGGAAACCAATTCTGGAGTCAGCACTACGTGGCCTTTCAGGGAATACAATTCTTACTTTTTGAGCAACTGGAGCAGAATCCTGCAGCAACAGTGTTGAGCTACCCTGAACTTTTGTGGGATAGCCAAGCTTCAACCCTTTAAAAACGGGGTGAAGAACGTGGCATGCCATATCGCCCAGTGCACCGGTGCCAAAGTCCCACCAACCCCTGAAGTTCCATGGGGTATAGATTTCATGGTAGGGGCGCATGGGGGCAGGCCCTACAAAAAGATCCCAGTTAAGGGTGTCAGGAACACGCATAACTTCTGATGGGCGGTTCAACCCTTGTGGCCAGATGGGCCTGTCGGTGAATGATTCTACCTTGGTTACTTCACCGATTTCGTCATTCCACAACCATTCGCAAGTAAGGTTTACACCCTCGCCTGAAGAACCCTGGTTACCCATAGATGTGGCAACTTTGTACTTATCTGCCAGGCGTGTAAGCAAGCGTGATTCATATACGGTGTGTGTAAGGGGCTTTTCAACATACACATGCTTACCCGCGGTCATCGCATATGCAGCAATAGCGGCATGCGTATGGTCGGCAGTGGCTACTACAACGGCATCAATGTCATTCATCATCTCATCATACATCTTGCGCCAGTCCCAATACTTTTTAGCCTGCGGGAAATGGTTGAAACAGGGCTGACTGTAGCGCCAGTCCACATCGCACAATGCAACAATGTTTTCAGACTCTATGGCCCGCATAATGGCAAAACCTCTACCACCTATACCAACACCTGCAACATTAAGCTTATCACTGGGGGCTTTATGCCCCAGCCCACTGATTACTGTACTGGGCAAAATAGTAAACCCGGCAGCTGCCAAAGCGGAGTTGCCAATAAATTTTCTTCTTGACATTTGTTCTTTCATAGCTTGTTTTAGTTTATGAGTAAAAAAATTCCTTTGCAGGATTTAAGACATTATTCCACCCCAGGTAAAATGTCCTTGCCAAAAATACGACATTTAAAAAAAAGATGCATATATTTTTTAACTCTTTAATAAGTTAAAGCTGAAATTCTCTGAATTATTATTTAACAAAAGCTAATTCATGTGTTAAAAAGGCAAAATTATCCATGGATTCTTACTTTTTAGGTGGATAAGTTTTTCAAAATAGAGGAATTGAGGGATAGTTTTAAAAGTGGTGAACTCACTTTTATACAATATCAGCCAGATGTCATTACGGAGATGGGCGAAGACGTGAGGGAGATAAATCCAAAAGACAGGATAAACCATTACCCCACCTTCAGAGCCTATTCAATAGAATTATTGTGCAGATATTTGCACTTTAGGGGGTTTCGTCCTCCGGGTTTTTTCTAGTTGGCAGGGCTTCTTCTTCCGGGGTGGTGGTTTTGGGGTTTAGATCTTCTGTGGCGGTTGAAGGTGTTTCTTCCTCTTCCTGTGCTATTGACGGAGGATCCTGCTCTTCCTCAGTGGATATGGATGAGTCTTGTTTTGCGTGCTCAAAAGCAAAAAACTTTTTCTGGAAGACAATCAGGGTAAGCACACCAATGGTAATAGCAGAGTCGGCAATATTAAACACAGGACGGAAAAAAATAAACTCCTGCCCGGCCCAGAAGGGGAACCAGCCGGGGAAAGTACCCCTGATGATCGGGAAATAAAGCATATCCACCACCTTTCCGTGCAAAAATGCAGCATATCCACCACCTTCAGGCATAAACTCAGCCGTTTGAATAAAGGAACTATCAGAAAAGATGAGCCCGTAGAATGCACTGTCAATAATGTTGCCCAGTGCCCCGGCCATAATCATGGAAACACAAATAATCAAACCTTTGGGGGCATTCTGTTTGATCAGCTTCGCGATGTACCAGCCGATAAATACTACTGCAACAATCCTGAATATGCTCAGTGCGAGTTTGCCGTATTCGCCTGAAAACTGCATGCCGAAAGCCATCCCCTCATTTTCGATGAAGTAGATATAAAACCAGTTGCCAAGCACAGGAATATCCTGCCCGAGGGTCATGGAGGTCTTAACGATGATCTTGGAAGTTTGATCAAGCAGTAAAACCAGGAATATTACCAACCATGGGAGATGTTTTTTCTCTGGTCTGAAACGGGTCATTGATTATTTTCTCAGGTTCTGATTCAGTTTGGCTTCAATGCTGAGTGTAGCATGAGGCACACTGCGCAATCTTTCCTTGGAAATAAGTTTACCGGTAGCCCTGCAAATGCCATAGGATTTGTTTTCAATCCTGATGAGTGCATTTTCCAGGTCACGGATGAACTTCTGCTGGCGGGCAGCAAGCTGGCTGTTTTCTTCCTTTGACAGAACCTGTGATCCTTCTTCCAGAATTTTGAATGAGGGCGAAGTATCATTGGTATCATTAGCGTTCTGGGTAGTATATGCTTCTGTCAGGATCTTCAGACCAGCCCTTGCTTCTTCAAGCTTTTTCATAATAATAGCCTTGAACTCCTGCAGCTCCTCATCAGAATACCTGGTTTTTTCTTTTTTTGTTTCCATATTAGTAGGGTTTTGTCTGTTAATTACTTGCCTTACGGATGAATACGTGCGTTTTTACCTCATCCTCAATGTCAACTTCAACCTTTGATCCTTGCTCTGGAATATCTGCATAATGAAGTTTGACCGCCAGTGTTTCTGAGCAAATATAGTCATTATTGTTGAGTATAGCATCAGATATTTGGTCATGTTTTTCAATCCAGAGTTCGATTTTATCGGTTACCTCAAGGTTGCTTTCCTTGCGCAGGTTTTGTATCCTGTTGATCACCTCGCGGGCAATCCCTTCCTGCCTTAATTGTGCAGTAATGGTAATGTCCAGTGCTACGGTTATTTTTCCTTCGGTAGCTACCAGCCAGCCGGGGATATCCTCAGTGGTGATCTCCACATCACTCATGTCCAGAAGGATGTTTTCACCTTCAATCTCAATAGTATAACTTCCTTCAGACTCTATTATTGCAATCTGTTCCTGGGAGAATCTGTTTACCACGGCAGCGATCTGCTTCATTAGTTTGCCGTATTTGGGGCCCAGGGTTTTGAAGTTGGGTTTTATTTTCTTTTCCAGCACACCGGCTGTTTCGGTGAGGTACTCCAGCTCTTTCACGTTGACTTCTGAAAGGATAAGGTTTTCCACTCCCTGCAATTGCTCTCTGAATTTCTCATCCAGCACAGGGATCATAACCTTTTGCAGGGGCTGGCGCACCCTGATGTTTACCTTTTTGCGAAGTCCCAGCACCAGTGAGGATACTTTCTGTGCCAACTGCATCCTTTGCTCCAGGTCCTGATCAATGAACGATTCATCGACAACAGGGAAATCGGTGAGGTGCACGGAGTTGTATGGCTGCCTGCCTGTAATCCCATTAAGGTCGGAGAACAGACGATCGCTGAAGAAAGGTGCAATGGGGGCAGAAAGCTGGCTGATAACCTCCAGGCAGCGGTAAAGGGTCTGGTAGGCCGAAATTTTATCTTCGGTATATTCCCCTTTCCAGAACCGGCGACGGCAAAGCCTCACATACCAGTTGCTCAGATGCTCGTCCACAAACTCCTGGATAAGCCTTCCTGCCCGGGTGGGTTCAAAATCGTTGTAGCACTCATCGGTTTTTTTAATGAGGGTATTGAGTTCTGACAAGATCCAGCGGTCTATTTCAGGGCGTTTTTCCAGGGGCACTTCCTCTTCCTTGTAGGTAAAGCCGTCAATATTGGCATACAAGGCAAAAAACGCATAGGTATTGTAAAGTGTTCCGAAGAATTTGCGCTGCACCTCGGCCACTCCTTCAATGTCAAACTTCAGGTTATCCCAGGGCTGGGCATTGGTGATCATGTACCAGCGTGTTGCATCGGGGCCGTATTGCTCAATGGTTTTAAAGGGATCTACGGCATTGCCGAGCCTCTTTGACATCTTGTTGCCGTTTTTGTCCAGCACCAGCCCGTTGGATACCACGGTTTTAAAGGATACCGAATCGGAGATCATGGTGGCAATGGCATGCAGGGTAAAGAACCATCCGCGGGTCTGGTCAACACCTTCTGCAATAAAATCGGCAGGGAAATTCTGTTCAAACAGCTCCTTGTTTTCAAAGGGATAGTGGAACTGCGAGTAGGGCATGGAGCCACTGTCGAACCATACATCGATAAGGTCCAGCTCACGGTGCATCTTTTTACCTGAAGGTGACACCAGAACGATCTCATCAACCATGGGGCGGTGCATGTCAAACACGTTGTAATTATTCTCTGACATATCCCCGGGTTTGAAATCAGCCAATGGGTTTGAGGTCATAAAACCGGCTTCTACCGATTTTTCCAGCTCTGTTTTCAGTTGCTCCAGGGAGCCAATGCAAATCATTTCTTCACGGTCTTCTGTAGCCCATACCGGAAGGGGGATGCCCCAGTAACGGGACCGGCTGAGATTCCAGTCCTGGAGATTCTCAAGCCAGTTGCCAAAACGGCCCGTGCCGGTTGAGGCAGGCTTCCACTGAATGGTATTGTTGAGCTCGATCATCCTTTCCTTAAGGGCCGTAGTACGGATAAACCACGAATCAAGCGGGTAGTAAAGAATGGGCTTGTCAGTACGCCAGCAGTGGGGGTAGGAGTGTTCGTATTTCTCGGCTTTGAATGCTTTGTTGTCGGTTTTGAGTTTGATGATGATGTCCACATCCACGGGGCGCAAATCCTTCTCAATCCCTTCCACATCGTACTCGGGTTTTACGAAACGTCCTCCAAAATCGGGCATCTCATCCACAAAACGTCCCTGTTTGTTTACCATGGTAAGGGCACCAAGATTGTATTGCTTTCCTATCTTAAAGTCGTCGGCACCAAAGCTGGGTGCAATATGCACGATACCGGTACCGTCTTCGGTGGTAACAAAATCTCCCAGTACCACCCGCCAGGGGTCTCCGTCTTCAGGGCTTATAGAGGGGAGCAATTGCTCATAACGGATATTTTCAAAAACCTGCCCTTTGTATTCCTGCGCTACTTCATAGGGGATCTTCTTGTCTCCCTCGTTGTAGTCTTCCATTTTAAGGTCCGCAAGTTTGGGATCGAAGAAGTTGTTCATCAGCGCCCTGGCAAGGATCACTGTAATGGGTTTGAAGGTATACTGGTTGTAGGTACGCACCTTCACGTAGTCGATATTTTTACCAACTGCCAGGCCGGTGTTGCTGGGCAGGGTCCAGGGGGTAGTGGTCCAGGCCAGGAAATGCACTTCATCATCCCCTTCAAAAAGAAATGCGGAGGTATCGTTTTGAACGACCTTAAACTGAGCTGTAACCGAATTGTCCTTTACCATGCGGTAGCATCCGGGCTGGTTGAGTTCGTGGGTGCTGAGGCCGGTGCCGGCAGCAGGAGAGTAGGGTTGAATGGAATAGCCCTTGTACAACAGCCCTTTTTCGTAAAGCTTGCTCAGCAGGTACCAAACGGTTTCAATGTATTTATTTTCGAAGGTGATATACGGATCGCTCAGATCAACCCAATAGCCCATTATGCGCGTGAGTTCGTCCCAGGTATCCTTGTATTTCATTACATCTTTGCGGCACTCCTTGTTGTAATCGCTTATGGAGATCTTTGTTCCGATATCTTCCTTAGTAATCCCAAGCAGTTTTTCTACCCCTATTTCAACGGGCAGTCCGTGGGTGTCCCAGCCAGCCTTGCGGTTTACCAGGAATCCCTTTTGGGTACGGTAACGGCAAAAAATATCCTTTATGGCACGGGCCATAACGTGGTGAATGCCTGGCATGCCATTGGCCGAAGGAGGACCTTCATAAAAAACCCAGGGAGTGTGTCCCTGTCTTATTTCCAGACTTTTTTCAAAAACGTTGTTCGATTCCCAGTCTTTCAATACCTCTTTGCCAATCTGCGACAGGTTGAGCCTTTTGTACTCAGGATACTTTTTTTCCATTGAATAAAAACCTTGTTTGCTTTATAAATACTTAATCCGTTGAAAATCATTAAAGGCAGGATTTCCAATTAAAGGCGCAAAATTATAAAAAAAATGATTACAGAGGAGATTAAACAGGGACGGATTGTTTTTATTTTACCCCACCCAAGAGGTTACTGCCCGGTAATTCTTCGTGCTTCCCGTATTGTTATCCGCTCACCATTCTGGAAGGCCACTACAAATGTATCGAATCCTGCATTTCTCAATTCCCTTTCCACGGCCAGGGCATCCCTGTATTGTTCAAAATTTCCGGCCAGGTACCTGTGCAGCCTGTCGCTGGCATGGTAATAATAAAGCACCGGGATATGGGGCAGGGCTTCCATGATGGGTTCAAAGAAAGAGGGATGTGAGGGAATTGCTGTGGCCAGAAGCTGAACGCTGAATTCTACTCCCGGGCTGAAGGCAGTGGATTGCCTGGTATTGAGGTTGAGATAGGACAACGATTTGAGCCTTTGTGTTTTTTGCTGCATCTGATCATTGTCAATAATCTCAAACTCAACTCTTCTGTTGAGTTGATGTTCTTCCGATGTTTGTGCTCCGGGCACGGCAGGACGGTTTTCTGCATGTCCCAGTGGGTGTAGCCTGTCGGGGTCTATGCCGTTGGTTATCAGATAGCGCATGGCGTTGTGTGCGCGCATCTGCCCCAGGTATATATTGAACAAACTACTACCCGTAATATCGGTATGGCCATTCAAAATCACCCCCTTGTCAGGATTTTCTCTGAGGAAAACCACCATGTTGTCGAGAAAAGGGAAAGCGTCATCCCTGAGGCGGTGTATGGCCAGATCAAAATAAATGGCAGGTTTTTCACCGTGTTCGTCAGGAAGAAACTCATCAGGGATCCCGGTTGTAAGGGTTGTCTCCCTTTCGGGCACCACTGCGGGGATCTCTGTAACCGGTTCTGCTTCTTCAGGGATCACTGTAACCGGATCGGCTACCTCAGGGATTTCTGTAACCGGATCTGCTTCTTCGGGAGTTACCTCTGTAATCTCCACAGGAACTGGCTCTTCAATGGTTTCGGTAACCTCCGGGGTGGTGATGGGATCCGGAACTTCTTCAGGTACCGGCTGTTCTTCTTCAATTTCTGCAATTACTTCATCGGGCACAGCAGGATCGGGTGGTATGGCTTCTGTGAAGAAGAAAATATTGTCGGTTTGTCCGTCTTCGCGGTTGGAGGCAAAGAACCCCTGTTTATTTCTTTCAACAGCAATAAAAGAAATGTCATCATTGGGGCTGTTAAACGGAACTCCCATGTTTACGGGTTTGTCAAACCCATCGGAAGTGGGTTTTGCATAATAGATGTCAAGCCCGCCCAGGGTTGGGTGCCCGTCGGAAGAAAAATAGAGCGTGCCGTCTTTGTGCACGAAGGGGAACATTTCCCTGCCGGCGGTATTAATGTCCGGCCCCAGGTTTTCGGGTACGGTCCAGCCATAATAGGTTCTTTCTACCCTGTAGATATCTGTTTGACCAAATCCACCAGGCATATCACTGATAAAATAAAGCACCCTTCCATCGGGGCTCAGGGCCGGGTGCCCTACCGAGTACCTGGTGCTGTTGAAGGGGAGGGGCTCAATATCGGTCCACTGACGGCCATCCCAGCGGGCTCTGAAAATCTGCAACCTGTTTACATGCGATTCCCACCTGGAAGGTTTCAGGTGCACATTTCGGGTAAAAAAGATTTCCCTGCCGTCGGGAGAAAAGCTCACCGGTCCCATGTGTACATTCTCTTTGATCTCCGGGGCAAATTCCATGATGTTGGCCAGCCTGTTTCCGGTTACCTGCGCAGTGTAAAGCTTAAGCAGAGGCGTGTGGTCGCGGGTGTTGCGCTGGCGCGATGGTTTGTTGTCTTGCCGCCCCGAAACGAAAACAATCTGATTCTGGCCATGAAAAGCAGGGGCAAAGTCGTTATACGGCGAATTTCCTTCCAGGGGTATCACTGAAAAATCCCGAGGGTTGTTCATCAACTCCCTGAGCTCCTGCTCGCTGTTTACCTGGTTCTGGGCTCTTTTGTCAGAAGGATTTAATCGCAGGTAATTTCGCATCCATTGCATAGACTCATCAAACTTGTTGTTGAACAGCAATGTGTGTGCATAGTGGAACAGTGCTTCAGGTTGCACCCCATCCAGGGCAACGGCCCTTGCATACCATTTTTCGGCCTCCTCATAATCATTCAATAGTCTGTGGCTGTCGGCCAGGCGGGTAATAATGTGCGCATTGGTGGCATTTCGCCGGGCAAGCCTATGGTATTCTTCCGCGGCTTTCACGTAGTACTTTTTCTCAAATAATTCATCTGCCCTCCTTAGGCCACGCTGCGCTGAAAGCGATGTGGCAAGAAAGGTGAAAGTCAGAATTATCAGGATCAGTTTTTGCATATTCAGATTGTAAGTTTGTCAGAAAAAGCGCGGTGATATTATGGTTTCAGGTTTGCGTCGGTTCAGGTCAAAATAGATCATCACTTCATGTGTGCCCCGGTTGTGCTGTGCCAGGCCAGAAATGCCAAAATCATAGGCATAACCAACCCAGAACTGTGAGAAAGGTCTCAGGTGCAGCATAAATCCAAAGGAGTCACCCAGCCTGTGGGAAACTCCGGTAACAATGGTTCCGGCGTACATTACGTTCAGGTTTACATCTGCCGATACCGGAGTATCGGGTACATACCTTACCAGGAAAGAAGGCTTTATCATCCAGCTTGGCCCGGCATTGGCCACATAACCACTGGTAAGGTAATAGTGTTCGGTTTTCTGGTGCTGCTCACCCAGGCTTCCCGAATCCTCATCAAGCAAAAGGTTGTGGAAATCAGGAGAGGAGAGCCCCAGATAGAATGATTGCGTATGATAGAAAATCCCTGTTCCGAAGCTGATAAACGTCCTCCGGTCTTGCCCTGATGGATACGTGGTGTTGTCAGGGTTTAGCGGATTCAATGCATTGTGATCAAAAAACCAGGATTCAAAGCCTGTTTTAAGCCCCAGTGCAAGAAAACCCGTTCGATGCACACGGAACCGAAAGGCATAATAGGCTGCTCCGGCTTCGTTGTTCATGGGGCCAATCTGATCGCGGCTGTAAGAGAGCCCCAGGCCCACATAATTCCTGAATACAGGAGAATGAAGGGCGAATGATTGTGTGGTGGGAGCCCCTTCAAAACCAACCCACTGATTACGATTCATAAACAACAGGTTCAATGCATCCCTGCTACCGGTATAGGCCGGGTTGATAAGCATGGTGTTGTACATGTATTGCGTAAACCCGGGATCCTGCTGGGCAATACTCCTGGTTGGGGTAAGCAAAAGCAACAGCAAAGTCATGCATATCATCGGGCAGATGGCTTTTAACCTGCCGCTGATATTCCTGAATAATTTATTTGCCATTGCCATTGTATTATCTTTTAATGTAAACGTAACCTTTAACAGCGGGGCGGCTTTCATCGTAGGTCAATACGAAGAAATAGGTCCCTTCGGGCAGATCAGCCCCTGATTGCTTATCTGTTCCGGCCCATAAGTTATTGTATCCTTTCATATTGAAAACCACTGCACCCCAGCGATTGTATATGGTAAGTTCATTTTCAGGGTAAAGCTCCAGACCTGGTATCACCAGGTAAGGATTGTTTATGGAGCCGGGAGCAAAAGTGTTGGGAACTTCCGGTTCATCAGTAAATATTGTAATATAAACCATGGCCGTATCTGATAAGCCTTGCGTGGTAAAAATACGGTAAATCAGATGATCTTCACCCACAAATAACGGGATGTTGCCATAATCCAGCAAAATTTCCCCATTGGCCATAACTGTTGCTGATGCTCCGCTTGGGGGCATTTCGGTAATGGTGAGTGTTGACGGATCAAGAAGCGTCTGGGGGCTGTCGTTGGCCAGCACATCCACATACTTAAACCCGGCTCGTTCCAGGCTTACAAAATCGGGCATTGCAACGGGGAAAATTCTCGGGAAAACCATTACCGTTGACTCCAGCGGGCTGGGGAACATTGCCGACGTCAGTACCGCGGTATTGTGATAACTTCCCTCCGACAACACTTCAACATCAATGAACAAGCTTGCAGACTGCCCATGCATCAGTATTCCCGGTTGCCACCGGCCGTTTTCAGGATCATAATCGCTGCCTGAAGTGGTGGTGCTTGAGAGGTAAATATAGCCATCGGGCAAATGGTCGGTAACCAGAAGATCTTCCGGTGCGGTATTGCCTGTGTTTTCAATGGATATTTCAAAAGTAATGTTAGATCCCAAAACAGGCTCTGTATCACTTGCTGTTTTACTAAACTGAAAAGAGGTGACCTCTTGCGGAGTAACCACCAGGGAGTCGATATTGTCAGAATAATCAGGGTCGTGTTGGTCTGCCCACACTTCGGCAACATTGGTAAAATTTCCGGAAAAGTTTACCGTTGCATTGATAGTAAGGATCCCGAAATCATTGACCTCCAGATTGCCAATGGTCCATATTCCGGTTACAGGGTCGTACAGACCCTGAGAGTTATCTGAAACGTAAGTAAAACCGGAAGGTAGCAGATCGGTAACTGTAACATTGGTGGCCGGATCGGGGCCATTGTTGCCTACGGCCAGGCTAAAAGTGATCTGCTGGCCGGGTGGGGGAGAGCTGATGTTTACACTTTTTATCACGCGTAGGTCGCTTAGCTGTATTCTTGCCGACATGCTGTTGTTGGCCGGGTTGGGGTCTTCCTGATCACCAACTACCGTGGCAGTAAGCAGGTATACTCCCTCAGGATTAACCATAATGGTGATCTCTATGATAGTATTAGCTCCTGAAGCCAGTTCACCAATCGTCCAGATCCCGGTTGCAGGATCATAATCAGTGCCATCGGTATGATCCACATACGTGTAACCGGAGGGGATAAACGCACCAACCCAGACCCCAGTGGCATCATCAGGCCCATGATTGACAACTCCGATGGTATATACAACTTCTTCTCCTTCTCCTGCAAGGTAGGGATTCAGGGAAATCTCAACAGCCAGATCGCTTGTTGCCTGAATATCTCTCTCTGTATTTGTGAAAAACCGTGGGTCAACCTCTGCTATGTATTTATTATCCCTGGAAGACAATGCATAACTGATTGCATGAATAGCAAGCAGTAAGATGAGGTAATGCAAGGATTTTAATACAAAGCCAGTTTGCATATCGGGTGCCCGGGTTATAGGTTTGCTGAAAAAGGTAATGCTACAAATTTACCAAATATAATTGAATATGATCTTGTACGAGAAAAAGAGGATGAAGGTTTTTTACCATTCCAGACCTCTCCCGGCATAACCAAACCCTGGGAACAACCTTCGTGTAAAACCCAACCTGGTATGTAATACTCAGACCTTTAATTCCCTGAGGTACATCTGAATGGTGTTTTCAAGCCCAAAATAGAGCGCGTCAGAGATCAGGGCATGGCCAATGGATACCTCTAAAAGGTTGGGGATGGAGCTGGCAAAAAACTTCAGGTTATCCAGATTGAGGTCGTGGCCTGCATTGAGGCCAAGGTTTACCTCCTGTGCAGCCTTAGCTGCTTCTGCAAAGGGTGCCAGCGCTTTTTCCCTGTCGTAAACAAATTCAGTAGCATATGGCTCTGTATACAGCTCAACGCGGTCAGTCCCTGTTTCAGCAGCCTTGTAAATGAGTTCTCTTTCAGTGCCAATAAAAATGGAAGTACGTATACCTGCCTGTTTTAATTCTGCAATAACATCTTTCAGAAACTCAAGTTGCTTTATGGTATCCCAACCGGCATTGGAGGTAAGGGCATTGGGCGGGTCAGGCACCAGGGTTACCTGGTCAGGCTTCACTTCAAGCACCATATTGAGGAACTTGCGGGTGGGATACCCTTCAATATTAAACTCAGTGGTTAATAATGGCTTGAGATCATATACATCTTTTCTTCTGATATGCCGCTCATCTGGTCGTGGATGTACGGTAATGCCTTGTGCACCATATCTTTCGCAGTCAAGGGCTGCTTTTACAACATCAGGAATATTTCCTCCGCGGGCATTGCGAATTGTTGCAATTTTATTTATATTTACACTTAATCGTGTCATGGATATTTTTATTGCAAAGCTATGAAAGATTCATGATAATTTTGTGAAAACCAAAATGACAATTTTCTGTCAAAAAAAGAGTTTTAAAAAAGGAACAGGTAAAGTAAAAAATTTTCTGTTTTTGCAAGGTAGATTTCATTAAAATACTTACTTTTAACGACCAATTCAATTTTTATGCTGGCAAATGAAATGATCGATGAGTTAATCCTTCCTCTCCGTACCTCTGATACGGGCGCTACTGCCTTGAGCTGGATGGAAGAAATGCGGGTTTCGCATTTACCCATCGTGAACAATGAAGCATTTCTGGGCCTGGTATCGGAAAAAGATGTGTATGATCTTAATAATTTTGAAGAGCCACTTGGCAATTATCATCTCTCTCTAACAAGACCCTATGTGCTTTTCAGGCAACACCTTTTTGATGTGGTGAGGGTGGTCAATGCCATGGACCTTTCATTGGTACCGGTGCTGGATGATGAAGAGAACTACCTGGGTTGTGTTACCCGTGCAAGGCTGCTTAAGGAAATTTCCGAAGCCGGATCTTTTAATCAGCCCGGTGGGATCATTGTTTTGCAGATGAACGAGGTGGATTACTCCATGCACGAAATTGCCCGACTGGTAGAGTCTAACGATAGCAAAATCCTGAGCTGCCTTTCGCGCACCTTTGCCGACAGTACAAAAATTGAGATTACGCTTAAACTGAATAAAATTGATGTTTCATCGGTTATTCAAACCTTTAACCGCTTCGATTATCATATTGTTGCCTCCTTCTCGGATGAAAACAATTATGATGATTTGCTCCGCGAAAGGTTTGACTCCCTGATGAACTACCTTAATACCTGATTGATCTTTTTATCCAGACCTGAAGTTAAAAAAAATATCCTGGTAGAGTGTCAGAGGGAAACAAAGAGGTTGATATGAATCGGGGTTTTAAAAATGAATATAATACTGACGGCTTATCTTTGGGTTTAATTGCTTTATTGCCATGTGGTACCGGGTTTTTCTGATCATTTTACTTACTGGCTGCTTTGGCGGCCTTTTCGCACAGGATGCCATAGCCGACCTGGGCCCGGAGACACGTTTTGTAAAGATAGATTTTAACGGTGAGTTGCCGGGCAACATGGTTCATCAGGATTTTGTGGTAATTGAGAAAATCGAATTTGAAGGAAACAATGCCACACGACAACATATCCTGCTCCGGGAACTTGTATTTGCCCCGGGTGATACTCTTGACTATGCCGGTCTGTCCCGTGTGCTTGAACAAAGCCGGGAGAACCTGCTGAATACTTCTCTTTTTAACTTTGTAAATGTTTCTTTGCTTTTCCATGACCTGATGCCCGTGGCCAGCGTTAAGTTTACCTTTGTAGAACGCTGGTATATATGGCCATTCCCCATTTTTGAAGTGGCCGAAAGGAATCTTAATGACTGGGTGATGAGCCCCTCTTTTGACCGCACCAACTATGGAGTTTACATCGTGAAGGAAAATTTCAGGGGAAGAATGGAGCGGGTTAGCATTCTGGCCAGGGCCGGTTACCGCCAGAATTACAGTGTTGGCTATACTATACCCTATCTGAACAGAGCACAAAGACTTGGTCTGTCAGTTCATGTTGGCCTGAATCGCAGAAGAGAAGTTGATTATTTAACTGCAGACAATCAGCAACTCTTTTTCTCGGAGAAGGGGTCTTATGCTTTGCAACAGTTTTATGTTCAAACACGATTGTCATACAGACCAGGCATACACAATACCCATGCTTTCATGGTTGATTACAACCGGTACCAGTTTGCCGATTCGCTGCTGATCCTTAATCCTTTATATTCACCAGGTGCAGCAACCATAAGTCCGTTTATTTCCCTGGGATATGAATTCAGGCACGATCATCGCGATATCAGGGCTTATCCGCTTAGAGGGCACTATTTTGATCTGCGCCTGAGAAGACAGGGGCTGGGATTGCTCAACAACGAAGAAATGGATATGACCACCGCCGAAACATCGCTGCGAAGATTCTGGGAATTGAACCCCAGGTGGTTTTTTGCCACCGGGATAAATGCCAAAGTTTCTCATGGTGACTTTCAGCCCTACTATATGCAGCAGGGGCTCGGCTTCAAGGGAGATATTGTAAGAGGATATGAGAATTTTGTGATTGACGGACAACATTTTGTGGTTTTGAAATCCAATTTTAAATATGCCCTGGTACCCAACAGAGTTGACAGGATTGGGTTTATCAATAATGAGAAATTCTCCCTGATCCATTATGCCCTTTATGTAAACTTTTTTGCTGATGTAGGATATGTGCACGATACGTTCTTTTACAAAGGCAACCCTTACTCCAATACCATCCTTTCCGGAGCCGGCATCGGCCTTGACCTGGTTACCTATTATGACAAGGTTTTCCGGACCGAATTCTCCGTTACCCGGCAAGGCGATACCGGGATTTATCTCCACCTGATTGCACCCATCTGATTTGAATTAATGAAACTTGCGTTCCGGAAATCCGGGTTAACGATTTTTTCAGCCTCTTCAGAACGAATAATCAATAAACTGGACTAATTTTGTGAGAGAATTGTTTTAAGAACAAAAATCAAGTTGAAAATAACATTAATTAGCACTCACATGTCGGGCTTATTTATATAATTCAATACTTGAAATTACGTTATACCTTTAATTTATTAAAACTTTAGTATGTCAAAAACAACCTATTCGACTCCCCAGCTTGCAATGCTGGTGGCACTTCGTGTTGCCATAGGCTGGCACTTTATGTATGAGGGAGTAGTTAAAACCTTCCAATCCGGTTGGTCGTCCTATGCTTATCTTATGGACTCCAAGGGATTTCTCTCAGGTACTTTCCAAAATATGGCTTCCAATCCTTCCACCTTAAAAGTCATAGATTTTCTTAATATCTGGGGGCTGATCCTCATTGGTTTTTCCCTGATTACGGGCCTGTTTTCCCGCTATGCCAAAATAGGAGCTTTCCTTCTGCTTCTCATGTATTTCCTGGCCCAACCTCCGCTAATGAATGTTACTTACATTTTCCCGGGCGAAGGGAGCTATTTATGGGTAAACAAGGTACTTATTGAGATGCTGGCCGTAGGGGTTCTCTTCCTGTTTCCCACAGGGCATATTATTGGCCTCGACCGATTTATTAACTATTACAGAAATAAAAAATGAACACCTCAGATCAAAATAAAAATCCGAAAAAAGAGTCCCGGAGCTCATCCGACTCAAAAGGAATGACCCGGAGAGATGTATTAAAAAGCCTTGCCACCTTCCCGGTTGCAGGAGCCTTACTTTATGGTGCTGTACGCAAAAAACAACTGGAACATTATAAACACAGCCAGCTACTCAAAGCCCTGAACCTCGACAATCCTGTTGAGGCGCCTGCTATTGCAAACCGGCCATTGGGAAGTGAGCCCCCTTTACGCCTGGGAATTATCGGAACCGGTGGCAGAGGAATTTACCTCATGCGCTCAGCCGGGTTTATTGAAAGCGAACTAATTGATGAATGGACCGAAGCGGCCCGTCAAAATAAACAAGATAACCGGATTGAAATTTATCAGCAGCAGGAAGACCTCAATGTACAGATAACAGGAATTTGCGATGTCTTTACCGTGCATCGCGACCGTGGGCTTGATGCTTCTGCCAATCTTTACCGAACAGGGAAGCAGGGGAAAAAATCAACCCCCGCTAAAGTTTACAACCACTATAAGGATCTGCTTAAAGATCCTGAAATTGATGCAGTGATCATAGCTACTCCTGATCATTGGCATGCCCCCATGATTATTGAGGCCGCAAAAGCCGGAAAACATATTTATGTGGAGAAACCCTTGAGCATGACCGTTGAAGAAACGTATGAAATTGAAAAGGCCGTACTTGAAAACAATGTTGTTCTGCAGCTGGGCCATCAAAACAGGCAAATTGAAAGTCACAATAAGGCAAGGGAGGTTATAAAAAGAAATCTGTTGGGCAAAATCACCCTCATTGAAACATTTACCAACCGTAACGATCCCCATGGAGCATGGGTTTACGATATCCATCCTGAAACAAGCCCTGAAACAGTTGACTGGCAACAGTTCCTGGGCCCTGCACCTTACCATCCCTTTAGCAAAGAGCGCTTTTTCAGATGGCGTTGCTGGTGGGATTACGGCACAGGTTTGACAGGCGATTTGTTTACCCATGAATTTGATGCGGTAAACCAGGTAATGGATCTGGGAATCCCCCATTCTGCTATGGCTTCAGGAGGAATTTTCTTCTTTAAAGATGGGCGCACTGTACCTGATGTTATGAATGTAAGCTACGAATATCCTGACCGCGACCTGATCCTCACCTACACTGCAACCCAGGCCAATAGCAAACATCGTAAAAAGACCTTCTATGGGCATGATGGCTATATGGAGCTTGACATGAACCTTGTGGCATATGCCGACAGGGATTCCACCCAATATAGAAACGCTATATACGATGGTGTGATCCCCACCGACCGGCCAATCATCACCCACACCCCGGGAAGAGATGGTATTGACGCCATTTCATCACCCACTGAGCAGTATTTTGCTTCACGTGGTTTATTGTTTACTTACCAGGGTGGGCGCAGGGTTGATACCACGCACCTGCACATTAAAGAGTGGCTCAATGGAATAAGGCACGGCACTAAAGTAAGCTGTGGCATGCAGGAATCAATAGAGGAAGCCATTTCTGCACATCTTGGAACAGTCTCTTACCGGGAAGGGAAAAAGACCTTCTGGAATCCAGACAAGAAAAGGATTGAACTGGGATAACTGGTGCACCATGACTTATTTATTTTTCAAACCCCGGCACACAGTTGTCGGGGTTTAAGATAATTATATTCTCCACCACAACTATCATTACGGCTGTAAACACCGGATTGCCAGTCTTCATTCAGCATTATTTGAGAGAATCTCAAAAACTTTTGGATGGTAGTGTTTTTATGTAAATTAATTGGTGTAACTTCAGTTAATTTTTTGTTATTTTGTGCCATCTTACGAAAGCCCTCCCGCAGGGCTCTCATTTTAAGGCACAAAGTAACTTTCACAAGGACAGTGAAAGAAGTCCGGTAGCTCCAACCGTTGCCGGTAAAAGGAAATTAAGGATAAATACTAATTTGTTTAATGTAATGAAAACCAGACCCCGATTGACTTTTTGGCAAATCTGGAACATGAGTTTCGGATTTCTGGGGATACAGTTTGGATTTGCACTGCAAAATGCAAATCTGAGCCGTATTTTCCAGACTCTGGGTGCAGATATCGAAAATATCCCAATCCTGTGGATTGCTGCCCCGGTTACAGGATTAATTGTACAGCCCATAGTGGGCTATATGAGCGATAATACATGGACGCGACTGGGCCGGCGAAGGCCTTATTTTTTAATTGGTGCAATTATTTCATCCATCGCGCTGATCCTTTTACCCACAGCGCCTTTGCTTTGGATTGCCGTGGGTATTTTCTGGATACTGGGTGCCAGCATCGACATGTGTATGGAACCCTTCAGGGCTTATGTGGGTGATATGTTGCCCCCCGAACAACGCAATACAGGCTTTGCCATGCAAAGTTTTTTAATTGGAACAGGATCGGTAATTGCCTCCATGCTTCCATGGATACTCACTACGGTTATGGGTGTAAGCAATGAAGCTCCCGAGGGAGTGGTACCACCTTCAGTGAGAATGGCATTTTTGCTGGGTGGAATGGTGTTCTTTTCAGCGGTATTATGGACCGTACTCAGAACACGCGAATATACCCCTGAGCAGTTGCGCGAATTTGAAGAACTGGAAAAAGGTGCTGAACGGGTTGCCCAGGATCATAAAACAGGAGATGTTCTACCTTATGAAAGATTTTCAAAGCCTTCGGTGCTTTGGATCGCGCTGGGTGCTGTGCTTACCTTCCTGGTCTATCGCTATGAATTTATAAGCTGGCAATTGTATATCCTTACGGTGGGATTTATCATTTTTGGACTGATACAGTTTATTGCCGGTATTCTGATCAAAAACAACAAAAAAGAAAATGGATTCGTGGTGGTCATCAACGACCTCTTCCGCATGCCTAAAACCATGGGACAGCTGGCCATTGTGCAGTTCTTTTCATGGGTTGCCCTGTTTTCTATGTGGAACTTCACAACCCCGGGAGTTACCACCCACATTTACAACATGAAGCTCGAGCGCCAGCAGATCTATCAGCTGAATGAAATTGCTGCGGAATACCAGCAGTTCAATGCTTCAAATCCCGAAGAGTTGGAACGCATGAGGCTGGTGATGAGGGATATGGATAGCTACAATCAGATCCTGGAAGATCCGGAGGTAAGCGAACTGAATATTGATATCAATGTGGCCAGCTTTTTTGCCAACAATCGCATCATTCCCATTGAAAGGCTTGTGCCTGCCCTGGTGCATCAATACCAGCTGGCTGGTCCCTCCGCTTTCCCTGAATCGGTAAGGGAAGAAATGGACAGCCTCTCGGCACTGGTGTCGCGTGGTGCCACACTTCGCAATGTGAATTACGAAACACTCCAGTATTTTGCCGGTAACAAAGAGAAATTTGATTTTGATGATGCGTTTTCCCAGGACCATCTTGCTTTGCTTGCTGATGTGAGAAGAGTACAGCGGGAGTTTAACTCCGGGGCCAACTGGGTAGGAGTTTCCTTCTCTGTTTACAACGGGTTTGCTGCCATTATTGCTTTTCTGTTGCCCTGGATAGCCCGCCGCACCAACCGCAGGTACACCCATGCGCTTTCGCTTACCCTGGGAGGCATTGGCTTTATCTCCATTCTGTTTGTGCCCAACCCCAACTGGATCATCTTATCCATGCTTGGTGTAGGAGTGGCCTGGGCCAGTATCCTTGCCATGCCCTACGCACTGCTTACCGGTTCGCTACCCTCGCACAAAATGGGTACTTACATGGGTCTTTTCAATGTATTTATTGTAGTACCACAGATCGTTGCTGCAAGCATTCTGGGCTCATTCATCCGTTTTGTGGCACAGGGGCAACCCATTTATGCCCTGCTGCTGGGTGGCATCTGCTTGTTTATCGCGGCATTGCTTACTATATTTGTAGTGCACGATCCCGATGAAGAGTTCATTGCCAAAAGACTGGAAGAACTGGCCCGGGAATAAATTCATAATCTTAAAAAATTTTTCTGATGAAGCTAAAACGTTCAAGCGGAATACTATTGCATATTACTTCGCTTCCCGGTAATTATGGCATTGGAACCATGGGAAAAGAAGCCTATAACTTTGTTGATTTCCTCGTAGAGTCGGGCCAGAAGATCTGGCAGATCCTTCCTTTGGGGCATACCGGTTATGGTGATTCGCCCTATCAGTGTTACTCTGCTTTTGCAGGAAACCCACTTCTTGTTGACCTTCAGAAACTTGTGGACGAAGGATTGCTTGATAAGAAGGATCTGCCTGACAATATCTATTTTGATGATGAAAACGTAGATTATGGCAAGGTGCACAATACCAAGTACCCCCTTTTGCATAAGGCATGGGAAAACCACAAAGCATCAAAAAACAGACTGCGTAACATCAAATTTGAAAACTTTTGCAGCAAGAATCAAAAATGGCTTGAGGACTATGCCTTCTTTATGGCCCTCAAGAAGCATTTTAAGGGAATAGCCTGGACACAGTGGGAGCACGATATCAAGTTTAAGAAGCAGGAATCCATAGATTATTACCGACATGAGCTAAGCGATGATATCAATTATTACCGCTTTATTCAGTTTTTGTTTTACAAGCAGTGGCTCGAACTGAAATCCTATGCCAATCTAAACGAAATAAAGATCATTGGCGACATACCACTTTTTGTGGCTTTTGACAGTGCTGATGCATGGGCAAAACCTGAGATCTTTGATTTTGATGAAAACCTGAACCCGGTAAGTGTTGCCGGGGTGCCACCCGATTATTTCAGTGCAACCGGTCAGCTATGGGGCAACCCGCTCTACAACTGGAGCTATCTGCAAGAGACAGGCTATCAATGGTGGATAGACCGCATTGAAGCCAACTTCACCTTGTACGACAGCCTTCGCATCGATCATTTCAGAGGCCTGGCGGCCTACTGGGCTGTGCCCTTTGGTGAAGAAACCGCCATGAATGGTCAGTGGATCGAAGCACCAGGTGGTGAGATGCTGCAGGCAGTACTCGATGCACTGGGCGATCTGGATATCATTGCCGAAGACCTGGGTGTTATTACTCCCGATGTAGTGGAGCTCAGAGAGCGATTCGGCTTTCCCGGAATGAAGATCATTCAGTTTGCCTTTGATTCGGGCGAAGAAAACGATTTTATGCCCCACACCTATGAGAAGAACTTTATCGTATACACGGGCACCCATGACAACGATACTTCCCTGGGCCAGTACAAAAGCAGCAGCGAGGCGGATAAAAAGCATATGAATGAATATTTTCATGTGGACAAAAAAGATCCGGCATGGTCGTATGTAAAGCTGGCCTGGTCTACGGTAGCAGATGTTGCCCTGGCACCACTTCAGGATATTTTAAGGCTTGATACACAGGCGCGCATGAACTTTCCCGGCACTGCATCAGGCAACTGGAAATGGCGCTTTACTAAAAATGTGCTCACTGCCGAAAGAGCCGAAGAGCTGTTCAGGCTTACAAGGCTTTATGGAAGATAACTTTGTTGTAATGAATATGCTGATAAGCGTATCAATTCTAAAATAGCAACCTTTTCATCCTCAAACTATTTAAAAACCGGAAAAAACGGATTATATGGAACAAATTCAGATTGTAAGAAGTGCTTTGGAAAAGCTCAATAACTATAATGAAAGCAAAAATCTGTTGATAGGATTTGATGGCTTTATAGATGAAATCATCCATGTTGTTGACCAACGTAAAACAGAAACAGAATACGAGCGTATCCCTGAAATAAAAGGGTTCTCGGAGCGCATTGCCCAGGGAGCAGGATTAAGTGCCAATGTGGAGCTGGTGCCCACACAGATAAAACTGGGTGGTAACGGGCCTATTATGGCCAATGCCATGATCTCACAGGGACAAAAAGTAACCTATGTTGGTGCCATTGGGAAAAACGCAGTTCATCCCGTCTTTAAAGATTTTGCCGAAATTTGCGAAAAGGTATACTCCATTGCCGATCCGGGACATACCGATGCACTGGAGTTCTATGATGGCAAGATCATGCTGGGAAAGACCCACACCATGGTGGATGTTAATCTTGAAAATCTGAGAAAAAAACTTCCTGATAGTGAATTGAAAGCGTTGTTGTCATCAACTGATTTGATCGCTTTTACCAACTGGACCATGCTTTCCAACCTCGACGGTATCATTTCACAATTCAGCAAAGTAATTGGTGAATTGGAGAAAAAGCCCCTTGTATTTCTGGATCTGGCAGATCCTAAGAAACGCACACAGGAAGATATTCGCACTGTTTTGGATATTATTTCTGAAATTCCTGCTGAAACCATTTTGAGTATGAACCTGAGCGAATCGACCATCATTTCCCTGATCCTTGGTATCAAGGAAGATCAGATCCTCAATAGAGCTATTCAGATCCGCGAAAAAATGGGTATAGCAGGTATCGTGATCCATCCTACCAACGGAGCAGCCATCTCCATGGAAAAGGAGAGCGTTTGGGTGGATGGTCCCTATACTCCAAAACCCAGGCTTACAACCGGTGCCGGCGACAACTTTAATGCAGGATTCTGCAATGCATGGCTGGCAGGAATGGATCCGGGCGAATGCCTGGCAGTGGGTGTGGGATCATCAGGATTTTACGTTCGCAATGCCGGCTCGGCAACCATGGAGGATCTGCGCACATTTATTAAAAAGTGGTTGGATGCCAATCTTGGTGCGGTTGAATAAGCACTGTTTGCTTTAACCGGTTTTCAAATATTACCGTGGGGCTTTATCCTGGTTTTTATCCGGGTAAAGCCCCATGTATTGTTTAAGCACCAGCACATCAGCGGCTGACCAGTTGAGACCGGAAAGCTCGTGCAGGCTGAACCAGGACACCTGCTGGTGTTCCACCGGAATTAAGGTTGCTCCGTTGTAGGTGCAGATATAGGGGTATAATTTGATGAGTTTTTCCGGGTATTGCCAGGTAACCGGGGCCAGTTTTTGTTGAAGAGTAATGGTTACACCCAGTTCTTCACGGATCTCCCTTAGCAGGCATAGCTCCGGGGTTTCCCCCTGTTCAATTTTTCCACCGGGAAACTCCCACATTCCCGCATTGGCCATGTTCCTGCCTCTGAGAGCAGCCAGCACTTTGCCCTCGTGTTCAAGGATGGCACAGGTTACGTGTATGGGTTCCTCTTTCTTCATTCGGGAGAATTGGTGCCGGGATCTTTATCTTTCGCTGGTTTTTCTTCAGCAGAGTTTCCAGTGTTCTTCTTTTTGCCCGGTTTGGTATTGAAATAATTCATGGTGCGGTCAATCCCAATGGTTGCAAAGCTGGTGACCAGGTTGGCACAAACCGGATAGAGGGGCTTTATCACCTCCATTTCTTCGGGTTCCCATTTGCCCAGAACAAATTGTACCTGTGTTCCTCTGGGGTAGTCGTTGCCGATGCCAAATCTCAGTCGGGCAAAATCCTGGGTGCCCAGAACAGAAATGATGTTTGACAGGCCATTATGCCCCCCGTCGCTGCCCCGCGCTTTTAACCGAAGAGTGCCCAGTGGCAGGGCAACATCGTCGGTGATCACCAGCAAATTGGATAATTCGATCTTCTCTTTGGTGAGCCAGTAATGGATAGCTTTGCCACTGAGGTTCATGTAGGTGCTGGGCTTGATCAGGATAAATGTGCGGCCTTTAAAGCGGAACTGGGTTTTATCTCCATAGCGCGCCGGGGTAAAGGTTATTTCTTTTTGCCGTGCTATATCGTCAACAATCATAAACCCGATATTGTGCCGGGTATTATGGTAATCAGGGCCTATATTGCCAAGGCCTGCTATAAGGTATTTCACTTCTGTGGGTTCATTTGTGGGAAGGTTGGTTTTCTTCCCGAATAGTTTCTTGATTAATCTAAGCATTATGTGCATCATTCAGCAGAAAAACTGCGGGATATCTGTTGCATGAAAACAAGCAAGGCACAAAGATAAATCATTTGTGCCTTGCTGAAAATTATTTCGATCGTTGGATAGTTTGATTATCCTGGATCGGATGATCATTATAACCGGATTATTCTGCCGCGGGAGTGTCTGATTTTGCTTCTCCGCCTTCAGCTGCACCTTCGCCGCCTTCAGCTCCTTCTTCGCCTTCTTCCTCTTCTTCATCGTCTGCACCTGCGCCCCTGGTCATCTTAACAATTACCACAACAGCATTGGCAGGATCAATAAATTCGATGCCTTCAACAGCCAATTCTCCAACTTTCACAGAGTCACTGATCTGCAGTTTTGAAATGTTAATGTCAATCTTGTCAGGTAATGCATCCATAAGGCCTTTTACCCTTAACTTGCGAAGCTTGGTAATAAGTTTACCACCCTTGATAACCCCGGGAGAGTTGCCGGAAACAGAAATGGGGATGTCAATCTTAACGGGTTTGTCGGGGAATATCTGAAGGAAATCGCAATGAATGATCTTTCCTGTTACGGGATGAAACTGTGCATCCTGCAATATAACATCATAGGTTTTGCCACCTACCTCAAGCT
Source organism: Bacteroidales bacterium (assembly GCA_007135645.1). Classification (GTDB taxonomy): domain Bacteria; phylum Bacteroidota; class Bacteroidia; order Bacteroidales; family UBA7960; genus SKVR01. The sequence continues at coordinate 4,064 of SLIL01000313.1, read as the reverse complement.
TAATAAGGCATGACTCGGGGGTGTAAATAATGTCTTTGAAAGATAACTCGGGCATGGAAAAGCTAACTTGTTCTTTTCCACCATACAACACACATGGTACTAGCCCCTGACGGCGCAAAACCTTAGCATCTTTTTTCCCTACGCTCTCCCTGGGAGAACCGCTCACAGATACTGTTTTCATTTTCTTAAAGTTTTATTTGTTAATAATCAGTGAGTTTTGCCCTATGCAAAACCGGCTGCAAAGGTAATACTTTACAGCCGGTTTTTTATTAAAATTTTTATTTCTATCGATTTTTTTCGAAGATACCTGAAAAATCCAGCTCCTACAGTATAGTAGGAAATTCAAAATGTGTGCTGATAGACTGATGAGAGTTCACTCTTTTTATAACATCGGCAAACAATTTTGCGGTTGAAAGTACGGTAATCTTATCTGACTTTTTTTGCAGGGGGATGGTATCTGAAACAATAAACTCACAAAACTCACTCTCTTCAATTTTCGCGTGTGCATTGGACGACATGATGGGGTGCGTGCATAAGCCTCTTACGCTTCGCGCTCCGTTTTCCATCATGGTTTTGGCAGCCTTGGTAATGGTGCCACCGGTGTCAATAATGTCGTCCACGATGATCACATCTTTTCCTCTTACATCACCGATAAGTACCATCCTGGATACCTCATTGGCTTTTATCCTTTGTTTGTAGCAGATCACCATTTCACAGTTGAGGAATTTGGCATAGGCCCCGGCTCTTCGTGTACCACCTGTATCGGGTGAAGCCATTACCAGATTTTCCAGTTTAAGGTTTTGTATGTAAGGCACAAAAATGGATGAGGCATACATGTGATCTACCGGTACATCAAAAAATCCTTGTATCTGATCAGCATGAAGATCCATGGTGATTACCCTGTTTACTCCGGCAGCCATAAGGATGTTGGCAATGAGCTTGGCCCCTATAGGTACGCGGGGTTTGTCTTTGCGGTCCTGGCGGGCAAACCCAAAATAAGGGATTACGGCCACCACCTGGTTGGCCGATGCACGCCGAGCAGCATCAATCATGAGCAACAGCTCCATGAGGTTGTCAGAAGGGGCAAAGGTGCTCTGAACAATAAATACATCATTTCCGCGAATGGTTTCTTCAAAGGAGGGCTGCATCTCCCCGTCACAAAAACGGGCAACAATCTCTTTGCCCAATGGGATACCATATTCATCGGCAATTTGCTGGGCAAGGTATCGGGAGGCGGATCCGGAGAAAATCTGAACTGAGGAATTCATGAAATTGATTTTTGGGTGCGGGCTGATTCAAACTGCAGCAAAATTAGAAAATTAATACCACTTTAAACCCTTAAACAATAAAAAAATACAGAGGTTTATTTATATTGCTACAAACAAACGTTTAACTGTTTTTTATTCAGGTTTTTCTTCTTTGCTACAACAAAAATATAATTATCTTTGCAGGCACAAAAAAAAGGTCTTTGTTTGCAGATGCCCAGGTGGCGGAATTGGTAGACGCGCTGGTCTCAAACACCAGTGATAGCAATATCGTGCCGGTTCGACCCCGGCCCTGGGTACCAAACCTCAACGTAGCTCTCTGATTGTCAGAGGGCTATTTTTGTTTTATGGCTTGATAGTCTGTTAAAGCTTGCTGTAAAACCGAAAGTGTTTTTACGATTTTCATGCTAAATATGTAGATAAAATCTTATTTTAGCTACGGAAAATGAATCGCATGAAGACACACCCCCTGAAACCCCGCAAAGCCCTTAACAAAGCCTACCTGAAGGTGAAGCCCAACCGCAGTGACATGGAGCGGTTCAAGGCTCATTTGATTACTTTATTGGAGCAAACCAACGATACCGAAAGTGAAGAGTTTCACAAGAACCTGGTTTCGGACTTTCTGAAAGAAACATACTATAGACAGGACCACTTTATCAACACCAAAGGACGCAAAGACCTGGTGATTCACAACGGGCCCAAAGCCAGCAATACTGTGGGGGTGATCCTGGAAACCAAAAAGCCCACCAACAAAAGCGAAATGCCCACCCCGGAAAAGCTCAACACCAAAGCTTTTCACGAACTGGTGCTGTATTACATGCGCGAACGCATTACGCAAAAGAACCTGGAGATCAAACACCTTGTCATTACCAATATTTACGAATGGTTCATTTTTGACGTGAGCGTGTTTGAGCGGTTGTTTGCCCAGAACAAGGGCTTCATCAAGCAATTCGAAGATTTTGAAGCCGGACGCCTGGCCGATAACAAAACCGATTTCTTTTACCGACATGTGGCCGGACCATTCACGGAAGGCATCACCCAGGAGGTAGAGTTTACCCACTTCAACCTGCAGGACTACGAAAAACCTCTGCGCAATGACGACAAGCAGGATGATCGCAAACTCATTGCCCTGTACAAACTCCTCTCGCCCGAGCACCTGCTCAAGCTCCCCTTTGCCAACGACAGCAACAGCCTGGACAAACGCTTCTACAGCGAGCTGCTGCACATCATCGGCCTTACCGAAACCAAGCAGGGCGGCAAAAAACTTATCGAGCGCCATCCTGAGGGGCAACGCCATGAAGGCTCTTTGCTGGAAAATGCCATCCTGCAACTGGACAGTATGGATCTGTTAAACAACTTTGACAAACCCTCGCTTTACGGAACTTCAAGACAAGAACGGCTTTTTAACGTGGCCATGGAGCTATGCATTACCTGGACAAACCGGATATTGTTCCTTAAGCTTCTTGAAGCTCAGTTGCTCAGCTACCATAAAAAAGACAAAGCCTATGAGTTTCTGTCCATTGCAAGAGTACCCAATTACGATGTATTGAACAAACTCTTTTTCCAGGTCCTTGCCAAAAAGCATGATGAAAGATCAGAAAGTGTGAACAGGGATTTTGGTTCGGTACCTTTTCTGAACAGTTCCCTTTTTGAAACCAGTGAGGTTGAACAAAAAACATTGCGCATCAGTGGACTTGAGCCGGATTTAAAAATCCCGGTTTTAGCGTCCACTGTACTCAAAAATGATAATGGAAAAAGAATAACCGGAGAACTGGATCCATTGGAATATCTTTTCAGGTTCCTCAATGCCTACGATTTCAGTAGCGAAGGTTCTGAAGAAATACAGGAAGAAAACAAAAGCCTTATCAATGCCTCGGTACTGGGTTTGATATTTGAGAAAATAAACGGCTACAAAGACGGCTCCTTCTTTACCCCCGGTTTTATTACCATGTATATGTGCCGTGAGACCTTGCGCAGGGCGGTGGTGCAGAAGTTCAACGAAGCCAAAGGGTGGAACTGCCAGACAACCGACGAACTCTACGACAAGATTGAAGACCGGCAGGAAGCCAACGAAATCGTAAACAGCCTGAAGATATGCGACCCGGCCGTGGGGTCCGGCCACTTCCTGGTATCGGCCCTCAACGAAATAATTGCCATCAAGAATGACTTGCGCATCCTGCAGGACCGTCAGGGCAAACGCCTCAAAGAATACCTGGTGGAAGTGGTGAACGACGAACTTGTTGTTACCGACGAAGACGGCCAGATCTTTGAATACCACCCCGGCAGCCCCGAAAGCCAGCGCGTGCAGGAAGCCCTCTTCCACGAAAAACAAACCCTTATCGAAAACTGCCTCTTTGGGGTAGATATCAACCCCAACTCGGTAAAAATCTGCCGCCTGCGGTTGTGGATAGAGCTGCTAAAAAACGCCTACTACGTAGCTTCTGTAAGGACAGGGCATGCCCTGTCTCAATTGGAAACCCTCCCCAACATCGACATCAACATCAAATGCGGCAACTCCCTGGTAAGTCGCTTTGCACTGGATGCCGACCTGGGGCAGGCCCTGAAAAAGAGCAAATGGACCATCGACAGCTACCGCATGGCCGTGGCCACCTACCGCAATGCCGAAAACAAAGAGCAGAAGCGGGAAATGGAAAGATTAATTCTGAAAATCAAACAGGATTTTGCCACAGAAATAAGGATGAACAATCCTGCAAAAAAGCGTCTGGATAAACTTGCCAATGAATTATATCATCGATTTACCGGCACTTTTCTATTTGAACCGGAAACACCCTATGGAAT
>SLIL01000024.1 GCA_007135645.1 Bacteroidales bacterium | reverse complement strand
GAAATGAATTTATTGGAACTATTATTGAAGAAACTTCTGATTTTATTCTTCTGAAAACAGAGACATTCGGAGAGTTGCAGATCAGGCGAGAAGATATCAGGAGAATGAGGGTAGTAGAACCCAAAGATATACGAGACGGCACCTTTTGGCCACGTAATCCGCAATCTACAAGGTATTTCTGGTCGCCCAACGGATATGGTCTTGAGCAGGGTGAGGGGTACTATCAGAATATCTGGATTTCTTATAACCAGGTTAGTTATGGGATTACAAACAACTTTTCTTTAAGCGCAGGTATGATACCCTTGTTTTTTTTTGATGGAGCTCCTTCTCCAGTATGGATTGTTCCCAAAGTATCAATTCCTGTTAAAAAAGACAATATAAACCTGGGAGCCGGAATGTTCATAGGAAATGTATTTGGTGAAAGCAATAGTGGATTTGGAATTGCTTTTGGAAGTATTACACTGGGAAGCCCGGACAGAAATGTTAATATAGCCACAGGTTGGGGCTACTCAGGAGGAGACTGGGCAAATAAACCTGTTGTCAATATTAGTTTCATGAACAGGATCAGCCCCAGGGTGTATTTAATCTCTGAGAATTACTTACTACCTGAGAGAGATTTTAACATCCTTGTTTTCTCTTTTGGGGGAAGAAGCATAATGAGAAATTTAAGTCTTGATTATTCTTTGGTTGTGCCATATGTGCCGGAGTGGAGTGGGTTTATACTATTGCCATTTCTGGGCCTGACGGTCCCCATATCAGGCAATTGAGAATAAATTGGGATGCATCCAAACAAAAACAGTTTAAAAAGGTTAAAGAAGTTAATACTTACAATCAACCTTTTAAAAGATCAAAATATCTATGAAAACTGTTTTAGAACGTTTAGGGATCAGAGACCTTAATCATGGAGCCTCTACAGGGTCAAAATGGCTCACTACCAAAGGGAAAATGAATGAATCTGTTTCTCCGGTTAACAATAAGCTCATAGCTTCAGTGCAGTCTGCAACCCTTGAGGACTATGAAACGATTGTGAAAAAGGCCGAAGAAGCTTTTAAAGTATGGCGCGAAATTCCTGCACCCCAGAGAGGTGAGGTAGTTCGCCAGATCGGCAACAAGTTGCGCGAACACAAGGAAGATCTGGGCTACCTGGTTACCTGGGAAATGGGTAAAATCTACCAGGAAGGCCTGGGTGAAGTACAGGAAATGATCGATATCTGCGACTTCGCGGTAGGGCAGAGCCGCCTGCTCAACGGCTTTACCATGCACTCTGAGCGTAAACAACACCGCATGTACGATCAGTACCATCCGCTGGGGATTGTGGGGCTGATCACCTCTTTTAACTTCCCCGTAGCAGTATGGGCCTGGAACGCTATGGTAGCTGCCGTTTGCGGTGATGTAGTGATCTGGAAACCCAGCTCCAGAACTCCTCTTACCGCCATTGCTACCCACAATATCATTGCAGATGTATTGAAGGATAATAATGTGCCCGAAGGGGTGTTTAACCTGATTGTTGCAGGTTCTGATGTATTGGGAGATAATTTTGTGGCAGACAGGCGTATTCCGTTGTTTTCCATTACCGGATCTACTGCTGTTGGCAAAAAGCTGGCAGGGATTATAGGTGCACGTCTTGGTCGCACTATTCTTGAGCTGGGAGGCAACAACGCCGTCATCATTGCTCCTTCTGCCAATCTGGAGATGGCCATCAAATCAGTAGTTTTTGGTGCTGTAGGTACCGCCGGACAACGATGCACATCCACAAGAAGGCTTATCGTGCATGAATCCGTATATGATGAGGTAGTTGCCAAACTAAAGATCGCATACCAAAGTGTAGCACAGAAAATTGGCAACCCCCTTGAAAAAGAAACCCTTGTGGGGCCACTGATCAGTGAAGGAGCTGTAAAGGACTTTCTGCATGCCATTGATAAGGTGCAAAAGGAGGGAGGTAAACTGCTTTATGGCGGGGTGTCATACGATTGTGAGAACAAAGATTTTTGCCATTATGTGGTACCTGCCCTGCTAGAAGCGGAGAACCATTACGAAATTGTGCAGGAAGAAACTTTCGCACCCATCCTTTATATTATGAAATACAAAACCATCGAAGAAGCCATTGCACTTAATAATGGAGTACCCCAGGGACTGTCTTCCTCCATTTTTACCGAAAATATCCGTGAGTCTGAGCTGTTCCTTTCCGAAACCGGATCCGATTGTGGCATTGCCAACATCAACATCGGAACTTCAGGCGCTGAAATCGGTGGGGCATTTGGTGGTGAAAAAGATACCGGTGGAGGCCGTGAGTCAGGTTCCGATTCCTGGAAGAGCTACATGCGCCGTCAAACCAATACCATTAATTACAGTACCGATCTGCCTTTGGCCCAGGGAATTCAGTTTGGATTCTAATAGGGTATTCCATAAGGTTTGGAGAAAAGTCTGAAATTTTTTTGAATCCTCAAAAATCCCTACTTTAAACTCCTGAGTTTATCTTTCACTTCATAAACCTGTGTGTAATTAAAGTAGGGATTTTCACTTTTGGGCTTGTCTTGCAAAAGCTTTTGGGCAAATTGCCTGGCCTGATCGGAGTTGCCCTCTTTTTCAAGGAACTCATAAATACTTTTTTTTCGGAAAAAAGCCTCTGTTTTTTCATAATCCTTTATATATTTCATCAGTTCAGGCTTTAGCTGGTGAAAGTTTTCATACACTTTAGCCGAATATCCCTGAAGGAAATGAAGTAAAAACCACAATTCAAAACAGGGCATCGATTCAACAAACAAAATATTCCTGTTTTGCCTGTTTCTTGCCCTCTCTCTAAGGTATTCCCTAAGCAAAGCAGGTTTTTTTATCAGATCATCCATGTCAAGGACACAAAAAACATAATCATATCCTTCGGCTGCTAATCTACGGGCAGAATCAAGGATACTCCGAAAATCAGAATGCTTGGGAATACTGGGTTTCACTTCAAAACCAAATCTTTCTACCTGGCGCATCGTGGAAAAGTAATACCATTCGGTAATTCCTTCCCCCACGATGGCCGCTGAGATTTTGGGTCGTTTATTTCGGCTTATTCTTGCCATGTTCTGGTAATAAATAAAATTTAAGGATGATCAAAAATTATTGGGCTGCCGGTAATGGGCCTGGCGCCAAGCTTCCCGGTTTTGTAAGCATTGAAAGGGCTCAGATTTTTATGAAGTTTAAAGTCGAGCAATGAATAGAGCTCCGAAGCACCATTTTCATCCTTGTCAACAAACCAGATGGTATCCCTGCGCAGAAAGTCTTCAGCAAGAAAATTGATGTTGTGGGTAGTGATCAATAGCTGGGAATTTTTTGAATTAAGCAGGAACATCCGGAGAAAATAAGCCACCAGCTCGGTATGCAAAGAGTTTTCCATTTCATCGATCATTAGAAAAGTGGAAGGCTCTAGCAATTTTTTCAACACACCACTTAAACCAAATAACCTACGCGTACCGCTCGACTCCAGTTTCATGGGCAATAATCGCTCGGTGTTCCTGGTTTTATGGGCAAACACGATTTCCTTTTTAAGAACTTTAGGTCTTGAGTAAACAGTATCCATTTCTTCCACAGTCAGATTATCTTTACCTCCGGCAGGTTGAAGAGTAAGGTCAACTTCTTTCTCCATGATCTCAATACCAGATATATTAAAATCGGCTTTTTGTAGTACATCAAGGGCAAAGGTTTTATAAGAATCGTCTTTGATTACCAGTGAACTTGTCCTGCTGAACAGATCAGTTTCAGGCCTTACCAGATGAAGAAACTTCTCATTAAACCATTGATATACATTGTCAAACAGGGATTTCTCAACATTGGCACGGGCATAAGCCGAAAGCACTGAACTATTGTTGATGGTTAGACCTTCAATGATTCTTTTTGAACCCTGGCTTAGGTTCAGATGATTACCGAATCTTATTATTGACTTTCCTTTCTTTTCATCAAAGTTTCTTTCAAACAATACAGCCGGTTGCTTGCTGGGATAATAAACCAGATGCTCGCTGACAACAATACTTTCAGTGATTTCCAGTGAGTAAATATATCTTGTGTTTTCTATAAAGAAGCTCAGCTTTAGCACTCCGGGATCCTCAATACATTCCTGATCAAGTAAAAAGGGGGTAAAGCCGGTTTCCTGTGTTTTTATTTCCTTATGTGTAAGGATAAATTCTTTAAGAAATTCAAGGCAATTTAGCACATTGGTTTTCCCGGAAGCATTGGGCCCGTATATTACACCAAACTTTAGTAACCTTAAGCCTCCTTTTACTTCATAGCAGTATTGTTCCTCAAATGTTTTATCGGCCGAAGCCTCAAAACTGAGGATGTATTCGTCTTTAAAAGACAAAAAGTTTTTCATGTAAAGTTCGTGTATCATGTCATTAATCTTTAATAACCGTAAAATTACTACAAATTTATGTTATTAAAAACCACCAAATCCAATTAAAACATATTTTAACACATTTTAATATTGCTATCAATTGCAAATAAGTTTTGGTGATTGCCTATCCCTTATTAATTTGTGAGGATTGGCAGTAAATGAAAGTGTATTGCATTTGGTTGTAAAGGTTTTGTGCTCGTAGGGATTTTTCAACTTACTTCATATATACAAATAAAAAAACTGCACATTATAATTTTTAATACCTGTCGTTAGTCTCTTAACCGTGCTAAAATTTTAATGACAGTAAAAAGGCCGCCACTGAGAAGTTCCGGCCTTTTTTTATCTTTGATAATATTTTGTTGATTTAAGGACTTAATTATTACATAGCTTAAAACCATAATTCCTGCTTCATTATGATAATTAAACGGTCAATTTGGAAAATAATGATACTTCTGGTATTGTTTTCATGCCAGTCAACAGAAAAACAAACATTGCACATTATTCATGCCGGAAGCCTCACTGTTCCTGTCCATGAGCTCTCAAAAGCTTTCAGAGAAGAAAACCCACATGTGGAGATCTTTACTGAAGCATGGGGCAGCAAAGCCGGAGCCCGCAGGGTAATTGATATCAATACTCCTGCCGATTTATTTATGTCGGCAGATTATATGGTGATAGAAAATATGCTGATACCCGATCATGCTGCATGGTATATTCCTTTTGCAACCAATGAACTGGCAATAGTTTTCACAAATCGTTCAAGGTTTGCAAATGAAATAACACAGGACAACTGGATGGAAATATTGATGCGGCCAAATGTAAAATATGGCCGCAGCAACCCTGATATGGATCCCTGTGGGGTGCGCAGTGTTTTTACCATTAAGCTGGCCGAAAAGAAGTATAATATGGAAGGGTTTGCTCAGCAGATGCTTGCTAAAGACACAGATAACATAAGACCCAAAGAAACAGACCTTATTGCTCTACTGGAGAGTAATCATATTGACTTTATATTTTTATATAAAAGTGTTGCAGTGCAGCATGGCTTAAATTATCTTCAATTGCCTGACAGCCTTTCTCTTGGAAATTTTGACCTCAATAACTGGTATAACAAAGTGAGTATTGAAACCCTGGGAACAAAACCCGGTGAAACCATTACCGAATTTGGTGAAGCAATGGTCTATGGACTTACCATTCCGTTTAAAACTGAAAACCCTGAGCTGGCAAAAAGATTTGTTAAATTTGTTCTTGATCCCAAAAAAGGACAGCAAATCCTGAAGAACCTGGGGCAGGATCCCGTTGTGGACTTTAATAACCCCTACATCGAATTAATCCCTGAAATCCTCAGATAGTCTGAGAAAGATAATTTATAAACAGGATTTAACTTATATTTGTGACAGGCAAAAAGTAAATCATTAAGCATAATGCTTCATCAATGAAAATTAAAATCAAAGCCGATAAATCCTGGACACTGTTTCTTGACAGGGATGGTGTAATTAATGAAAGAATAATGGATGATTATGTTTTAAATCCATCACAGTTTATCTGGACAGAATCGGCACAGGAGAGCATTGCTTCACTTTCAGGGATATTTGGCAGGGTAGTAGTGGTTACCAACCAGCAGGGAATAGGAAAAGGACTGATGACAGAAGAGGACTTGCAGCAGATTCATCAAAAATTACTGCTTGGTGTAAATGAAACCGGAGGCCACATCGATAAAATTTACCATTGTCCGGCACTGAAAGAAGAAGGAAGCTTTTTCAGAAAACCTTATCCGGGTATGGCTTTAAAAGCCAGAAAGGATTTCCCCGAGATTAATTTCAAAAGATCGGTAATGGTAGGTGATACCATCAGCGATATGTTGTTTGGGAAAAGGCTTAAAATGATCACCGTTTTTATCGGGACCGACAAAAAACTTATCTCAGAAAATCATACACTCATCAATTTTGCTTTTCCCTCATTGAAGCAATTCAAAACCTGGCTTACTGATAAGAGCTAACATTCAGATAGTTGTAACTGTGCTTCCAGTATTGAAGTGAGTGTATAGGCCTTGAAGAATTATACAATGATTCCGTGAAACCCTCGTTTATTAAACGTACCATTTTGCTATTTTTGCAAACCTTTAATTATTAGTTATGCGAAAGTTTAAATATTTCACCTTTACAGCGGTTATTATTTCGTTGGCCTTTTTCGCCTATGGACAGGATCAGGATTATAATATTACCGATGCAAATGGGCTGAGACAAGGCCCTTGGAGAGGATACTTTGGCAATGGCAGCATTCGTTACGAAGGTCAATTTGAAAATGATAAGCCGACAGGTGTATTCAGGTATTTTTATCCTGAGGGGCAACTCAGGGCTGAACTTATTCATCAGGACGATGAGCCCGCCGTTAAAGCCACTTATTACCACAGAAACAGGCAGATACTGGGAGAGGGATTTTTTGTTGATCAGAAAAAGGAAGGCTTATGGCGGTTTTTTTCAGAAAGGGGAGTACTGATCCTGGAAAACTTTTATCAGAATGGTGAAAACCATGGTGTGTGGAAATCTTTTTTTGATAGCGGAAGGCAGGCTGAAAAGATCACCTGGCACAGGGGTAAGCAGCATGGGCTGTTTAAAAGGTATTTTGAAAATGGCAACATTCATATAAGGGCACATTATGAAAATGATATGCTCAATGGAAAGTACGAGGTGTTTTATGTGAGTGGCAACCCCAGGGCAACAGGCCATTATAAGGATAATCTTGGTGATGGCACCTGGTTTTATTATAGCGATAGTGGCGAATTACAAAAAAAGGTGCATTATATAAATGGCACCATTGTAAAAGAAGAAGTATTTATTGAAACAGACGATGAGGCAATCCCTCTCAGACCAGGGCCAAGCCTGCGTGATGATCCTTTTGGACCCGGTGGATTCTGACAGGCATCTGAAAATTTAAGTTTTTCGTATCTTTAGCTCATGAATAAATGTAAACCACTGTCAGGCTTTGTAAAGCTTATGACCATAATTATGGCTTCGGTTCTTATTGCATGCGAAACCCAGGAAGGTGAACCGGCATACATGGGCTACGAGTATTTTGGCTATAGCGAAGGGAAATGGCTGATCTATGAGGTAGACAGTACGGTTTATGACGATTTTCTTGAGGAGATTTTTCATTATAACTACCAGGTTAAGGAGGTAAATTCCGGCTTTTTTATCAATGCCCGTGGTGATTCAAGTATGCGAATAGAGCGGTTTTTCAGGGCTGATGAAAGCCAGCCATGGCAAATTAAAAATGTGTGGACTGCCGAATTGCAAAGCCAGAGAGCACTTAAAACTGAGGAAAACATTACCTATGTTAAACTTGCTTTCCCTCTTAAACAAAATCATACCTGGAATGGTAATTTATATAATACAAAACAAAGCCAGACATACAGAGTTACAGATATCCATTCGCCTCACCATGAGGGTTTGCTTGAGTTTGACTCAACACTCACCGTATTACAGAAAGAGTTTATTACACTTATTGGCGAGGAATATCAGTATGAGGTATACGCTGCAGGGGTAGGCATGATAAGGAAGAAATACCTGGAACTGGCAAAAGAGATTGACGGAACCATTACCAGAGGAGTAGATTATACCTATTCACTCATAGAGTATGGCTTTAACGATAACCCTGCTGAGAAATAACCCGGCACTTGCCTTGTTCTTAAATAAAATACACGTATCATTAAGAACAGAATGAATCGGGTGGGCTAATAATTCAGGGATTGTTTAATCAAAAAATTACCGGATGATAAAGCGTTTTATCATTATTTTTCTTACCGTTTCACTGTTCTTTTCATCGGCTTTTGCCGCTGAATCGGTAATGGTATGGGTACAGTTTTATGATAAAGATCATTCAGAATACTCCCTTGACAGGCCCGAAGAATTCCTTTCCCAAAGATCTGTTGAGCGTCGCATAAGACAGAATATCCCATTGGATTTTTACGATTTGCCTGTTTCCAGGTTTTACACGGATAGTTTGTTGAAAGATACAGGATTAACCCTGTTTTATACCAGCAAATGGTTAAACGGAGCTATGTTCAAGGCCGCAAATACCGGGGTTGCAGAATCACTTACTCAATACGATTTTGTTCGCTTTACTGAAATTGCCAAACCTTCACAGGCCTTAGAGTCAAAGTCAGAAGAGGGAGTTCAATTTACCGCATTCAAACCAGCTTCTGGTCCCAATCCACAAACCAATACCATGGAAAAAGTTTTTCCATATTCCTCTGAATACCAGACTGAAAAAGTTGCCCCGTTTTATGGTGCAGCAGAAGGACAGGTCAAACTGGTATCGGGCCAGAGCCTGCATGAGAGAGGGTATTGGGGCGATGGAAAAATAATTTCAGTACTAGATGCCGGATACCGGGCAACAGATACAATCAGTGCATTCAAAGATTTATGGAACCAGGGAAGGGTTCTGGGGTATTACGATTTTGTCAATGCCCGGGAGCAACTCTATACCGGACATGCTCACGGAACCTTTGTTCTTTCTGTAATGGGTGGATATCTTCCAGGTGAATTTTCAGGAGTTGCAACCAATGCATCCTACTGGCTTTTGCGTACCGAAGATGCTGCTTCAGAATACCGGGTTGAAGAGTACAACTGGCTTGCTGGTGCTGAATTTGCTGATAGTGTAGGTGCCGATATTATCAACTCGTCGCTGGGATACACCGTATTTGACGATACCTTGCAAAACTACAGCTACTACGATCTTGACGGGCATACCACCATAGTTGCCAGAGCTGCAAATATGGCCTTCAGCAGGGGAATGCTGGTAGTAAACAGTGCCGGAAACTATGGGGCACAAAACTGGCGATATATTGGCTCACCGGCAGATGCCATGGGTACGCTGGCCGTAGGGGGTACAGACGCTGATGGCATTCGGGTCAATTTTAGTTCTGTAGGCCCAACACCCGATGGCCGTGTAAGACCACAAGTAATGGCACAGGCCAGGGCAGTGGCTGTTGCCAATACCATGGGAGCCATTTCAACCAATGCTAATGGCACTTCTTTTTCAGCTCCATTAATATCCGGCATGGCGGCTTGCTTGTGGGAGATGTTTCCCGATGCAACCAACAGCCAGATCAAGAATGCTATTATTATGGGCGGTGATCGATACATGAATCCCGACTCACTCTATGGTTATGGAATTCCTGACTTCGGTGTTGTCATAACCATTCTCGAGAAGAAACTAACGGCAGATAATCATGATCAAAGGGATCACAGAAAGGTGAGACTTTTTAACAATCCATTGTTGCCAGAATCGGCACTGATGTTCTATGCTGTTAGTGATGAGATGATTTCTCTTGAATTATTTAACAGTAATGGGAGCAAGGTCTGGGGCAGAGAAAGTGTTCAGGTTTTCAAAGGGTTTAATAAAATTAGACCTTTCCAGGATCTTTTCCCAATGGGTTCGGGAATCTACCTCATACGATTGAATTTTAGCAACAGATCCCAGACAGTTAAAGCAATTATATTGTAAGATACTATATCTTCTTAACCCTTTCTGATTTTTCTTTTTATTTTCCGTTTTCGCTCAAAAAAGACCAGACTATTTTTTATGATTTTTTGATTTACAGGATTTTCCCAAAAATCGTTTGATTTTACCTTTGGCAATAACTGCTGTTAAAAG
>SLIL01000335.1 GCA_007135645.1 Bacteroidales bacterium | reverse complement strand
GGATGCTCGAAAACAAGTTTCCAGTTTCCGCTTCTTACAGCCTGCAGGCTGTTGCGACGGTAGTAATACAGAAATTCATTGCGGGGATTGGCTTCCAAATCACCCATAAGCAGCGGCACAAGGCTTACACCATCGATCATTTTTTCAGGAAGTGGTGCACCGGTCAGTTGGGCTAGGGTGGGCAAAACATCGATGCCGGATCCAATACGGTTGCAAACCTGTCCGGGCTCAATAGTACCAGGCCACCAGAAAATAGCAGGCACTCTCTGACCACCTTCAAATGTACCCCCCTTCCCCTCACGTAAGCCTCCCGAGCTGCCTGCATGGTTGCCGTAATTGAGCCAGGGGCCGTTATCGGAGGTGAAAATCACCAGTGTATTCTTTTCCAGATTAAGATCTCTGAGCGTTTCAAGAATGACACCCATACTCCAGTCCAGTTCCATCATCACATCACCGTAAAGGCCTTGCTCTGATATCCCTTCAAAATCCTCTGAAACAAATAAAGGCACATGGGGCATGGGTTGTGGCAGGTAAATAAAGAAGGGATTATCCTGATTGCGCTCAATAAAATCAATGGTCCGAAGGGTAAAATCGCGGGTAAAATAGCGCTGGTCCGGGTTGGTTGCAATTACCTCGTTGCCTTCATAGAGTGGAAGTGGTGGGTAGTAATTATAGGCGGTTGGGTGAAAAGGCCACATATCGTTGGAATAGGGGATGCCATAGAACTCGTCGAACCCATGGTTCAATGGAAGGAATTCCTTATGGTGCCCCAGGTGCCACTTACCGTAAACCGCAGTAGCATATCCGACCTGTTTTAGCATAGAAGCAATGGTCATTTCATCAGGGTTTAGCCCAACCAGTGAGGTATGGTCAAAAGCCCCGGATATCCCAAGCCTGTTGGGGTAACAACCCGTCAGAAGCCCCGCCCTTGAAGCACTGCATACAGCCTGTGGCGAATAAAAATGGGTAAAGAACATACCCTCATTGGCCATCTGGTCAATCTCCGGTGTGGTAAAACCCAGGGCACCTGTCCGGCCCAGGTCGCCGTAGCCCATATCATCCAGGTAAACAAGTATTATGTTCGGGGCTTTGATTTCTTTTTTTTCTTCCTGGGCTGTACAGGAGATTAATCCGGTTAACAGGGCTGAACCTACAATTGCATTTCTCATTAGTAATTTGGGTTATTGGTTTATTGAGTTAATAACTTTCTCTAACTCATCTTTTAATTCCTTTAAAAGTCCGGGCTTTTCCAACGCGAGGTTGTTTATCTCATAAGGATCATCTATGAGATTATACAACTGGTCATTCTCATCAAACCCGGTTTCAATCTCCATGGCCCAGGGAACAAAACGGGTTGGTGGCCCCGGGGCAATGTATTTGTACCCATCGTGGCGCACATAAGCCAGTACACCCATAATGGCTTGTTGAACAAGGCTTTGACGTCCGGTTTCCTTCATGCCGATCAGTGTTTCCCAGTGATCCTGGCTATCCATGGCCTGTTCTCTGTCAAATTCCTGCCCCAGAAACCCTGCAAAAGAAGCCAGAAAATCCAGATGCGAAAACAGGGCTTCAGACACCTTGCCTGCCGCTATCTTCGCGGGCCAATGCACAATCATCGGGACACGGGTGCCGGCTTCCAGCGCACTGTATTTGCCGCCCCTGAAATGGGCAAACGGATTGTGATCGCCCAGCATTTCGGCAGCATAGTCGGCATAGCCATCATCAAGCACCGGCCCGTTGTCGGATGTGAAAATAATAATGGTATTATGAAGCAAATTGCGTTCTTCAAGGGCTTCCACGAGTGCTCCCACTGTCCAGTCGAGCTGCACCATCATATCACCACGGGGGCCGAAAGGGGTAATTCCCTGGAAACGCTCATGCACAATGCGGGGCACATGGATATCCACGGGATTAAAATACATAAAGAATGGGGTGCCTTTCTGGCGGTCTATATATTCCACTGCTTTTTCTGCCAGCACATCGGCAATGTCTTCATCACGCCAAAGGGCGGCCTCTCCCCCTTTCATGTAGCCGATACGGCTAATGCCATTGGTGATGGTCTGATCATGACCAAAGGTGTACATCATTTTGAGCAGCTCGGGACTGTCGTAACCGGTAGGCCTGTCTCCTATCCTTTGCTGAAAATTCACTTCAATGGGGTCATCGGGGTCAAGATTTACCACGTAATGGTTCTCCACATAAACCGTGGGCACCCTGTCGTTGGTAGAGGGGATCAGCCAGGCATAATCAAAGCCGATCTCAAGGGGCCCCGGGGTGATCTTTCCGTTCCAATCGGTAACAAAACCATCTCCAAAGCCCAGGTGCCATTTGCCGATCACCGAGGTGCCATACCCCGCCCTTTGCATAACTGATGGCCAGGTTTCTTTTCCCGGCCTGATAAGTGCTGGCATATCGGCATTAACTACATTACGGCCGGGTGCCCGCCATGCATATTCACCAGTGAGCAGTGAAAACCGCGATGGAGTGCAGGTGGCTGCCGG
>SLIL01000399.1 GCA_007135645.1 Bacteroidales bacterium | reverse complement strand
CATTGATCAGGATGGTAATATCCATGAGAAAAGGGATCAACTTGCTCACCATAGAAAAATCCCTGTAAAGGGTATCTCCTGAAACGGCAACATTTTCAACAGAAACGGCAACGGATCCCTGGTTGTTTTCATCCATGCGGATGAAAATATTCACATCACAACTGAACTCATAGGAGGTAAAGACCCTGAGTTTGCCACTGCCATCGGCCAGCAATTGCAGGATCTCATTACCCGCCAGGGCACTCCCCTGGCGGGCATTGAGATTAAAGTTAAAGGTTTGCCTGTGAGATACCTTTACATCTTTTATCGTAACGGCATTTGAAAAAGGATGGACAAGCATCAGAATGGCTGCTATGAGCCATTTTAACCGCCCGGCAGAAAGATAGTTGACAAAACCCGTCATAAAGGTCATCAGGCAATTTATTGGTTATTCAATTTCTATTTCAATCCATCGGGACCGGTCAGGATCCTGTGGGGTTATCCATGGGCGGGGTGGGTTCTCTTCCAGCTTCTTCAACAGCACTTCCACTGCTTTTTCAAGGGAAGGATCGCGCCCGATGGCCACCAGATGGGGTTCGTCATACACTTCAATATCAGGATAAACCCCAACCCCTTCAATGATCCATTCTCCTTCCTGGTTATAGATACCGAAGCGTGGCACCCCAATATATCCACCATCGGAGAGGCGCGCATTACCGGTCATCCCCACCAGTCCTCCCCAGGTACGGGTACCGATGATAGTGCCCAGGTTCTTCTGACGGAAGAAATAGGGAAATGCATCCCCGCCGGAAGAGGAGAACTGGTTAATGAGCATGGCTTTGGGGCCATCGTGTGCCACAGCAGGTGTGCGCATGGGATCCAGCCCATGGCGATGCCAGTAGGCATGGGTTTGCCGGGAAAGCAGCTCCGTCATACGGTCAGGAATAAATCCACCGCCGTTGAAACGTTCGTCAATGATCAGGGCATCTTTATCATGATACGCATACATGCCCCGGTGCAATTCACGGTTGCCATCCTGTGCAGTGTTGGGAACGTGGATGTATCCGATCCTGCCGCCGGACAGCTCGTCAACCATTGCTCTGCGGGTATTTACCCAGTCAAGGTATTTCAGTTCAATCTCGCTGGCAATGGGATGAATGGTAAAGGTCCGGGCATCACGGCCATCAGCCCTTGCACTTACCGTAATGCGGGTAGCCACATCCACACGGTTCTCAAGGAAACGGTAAGGGTTATCAGCAATGGTAACATCCTGCCCCTCGATGGCGATCAGGAAATCCCCCTCGCGGATATCAATCCCTTGCATGGTAAGGGGTGAACGGCGAGCTGAGTTCCAGTTCTCTCCCTCATAGATCTTGCTGATGATAAAACGGTTGCTCCGTGCATCAGGCGTAAGGTCAGCACCGAGCAATCCTGTCTCAATCCTGTCAACAGTGGGAAAATCACCGTAATCTACATAAGCGTGGCCGGTATTGGTCTCAGCAATGATCTCACCAAAGATATAATCCAGGTCAAAACGATGATTAACATAGGGGAGCAATTCGGAATACTTTTCATAAAACCCATCCCAGTCCACATTATGCAGGTTGCCCACGTAAAAGAAATCGCGGAAAATCCTCCAGCCATCGCGGAAGATCTGTTGCCATTCCTTGCGGGGTTCTATACGCATGGTCATGTTGTCCAGGTTGAGTTTGCCATCTCCGGCACTTTGCCCTGGCCTCAGGTCGGCAACACCATAATCACCCCGGTGGGAATAGAGGAATTTTTTGCCATCGGCAGAAACGATCCCGTTACGGACACCTGCCATGATCAGTTCGTTCTTTTGTTCGTTTACACGATAGAGGTTCATTCCGGAATCCGTGAAATAAACCAATCCTCCTTCAATAGCCTGCAAACCCCAGTAGCTGCCTGCTGAGAGCGGGAATGCAACGATACGCCGGTCGGCATTTACAGGATCAATGATTACATTATCGCTGCTGCCACCCTGGTTGTTATCATCCGATTCGTCGCCGTTTTCAACGGTTTCTTTGGGTTCAAACAATCTTGGACTATTGTGGGTAAGGTGCAGGGCATAAATACGGGTGGCATTATTGTAGAGGTAATTGAATTCAAAAGAAGAGAATGCCAGGTTGAAGTCCCTGTTGGAGGTAAAAAAGATGTAGTTTCCGCACTGTGAGAATACCGGGCTGCTATCGGAAAAGGTATGATCGGTAAGGCGGAACCTTTCGCGGTTCGCGATGTTGTAAACCCACACCGAACTTTGCCCGTTGCTGTTGCTGTTGGTATAGGTTATCCAGCGTGAGTCGGGCGAAAAGTTGTAGGTGCGCAGTTCAAAAGCACCCGGCTGATCTACCACGTCGATGTTTCCGCTGTTCACATCCAGCAGTTGCAGCCGCATGCTCCGGTCAAAAAACACCAGGTAGCGGCTGTCAGGCGACCACCGGGCCTGGTACTTCCATCCCTGCGAACCTGATGTTATGCGGCGAGGCACTGCATTTTCCTTGTTTTCCAGCAAATATACTTCGTATTCATCGGTTTCGTCGGTATAATAAGCAATCCACTTTCCGTCGGGCGACCAGGTGGGGTAAACAGCCCTCACTCCCTGGGTGTTGGTAAGATTATGAATGGTCCCGTCGCCGGCAGGTACAGAGAAGATATCTCCGCGGGCATCAAAAAGCACCCTGTTTCCGCTGGGAGAAATAGCCATGCTGTGGATATGATCCTTCACATTTTTAAAATAGGGAAGCGTGAGCTGATTGTCGTAACGGATATTGACCACCACGCGCTCTTCTTCACCGGTTTCAAGGTTCAGCTTAAAAAGCTGTCCGCCATTTTCATAAACCAGCTGCCCGTTACTGCCACTGGGCCACATCACATCAAAACGGTCGTGGAAGGTCATCTGGGTCGTTTCGCGGGTATTTACATCAAAGGAATAAATATTGAGCCACAGATCGCGGTCGGAGGCAAAGTAGATCTTGTCGCCATACCAGGTAGGGATATGATCGGTTCCTACCCAATCGGTGATCTGCTCGCTGGTGTTATTCTCCAGGTCGTAGATATGAATATTGGAAGCCCGGCCACCTTTGTAGCGCTTCCAGGTGCGAAATTCACGGTCTATATGCACAAAAGCCATTTTGGAATCATCGGGCGACAGGTCGGCAAATCCACCATAGGGTATGGGGAGCTCCTCTTCCAGTCCGCCGTCGAGGCTTGCCAGGAAGTAGCGTCCCATGCGGTCGCCGTATTCGGTGCGGTTGCCCCGGAACAGCACCTTCTTGCTGTCGGAGGTCCAGCCCAGCACCACGTAATCAAAACCACCACGCTGGGGCATGGGGCCCACATCATTATACCAGGTAAGCTGACGGGGTGTTCCACCCTGCGATGGCATTACATACACCTGCCTGCTGCCGCTGTATTCGGCCGAAAAGGCAATCCATTTGCCGTCGGGTGAGATTTTGGGAAACAGTTCAAGCCCTTTATGGGTGGTAAGCCTTACGGCATCGCCCCCACTGGAAGGAACAGTCCATATATCACCTGCATATACAAAAACAATCTGATCGCCATTGATATCGGGAAAGCGCATCAGACGGGCATCTTCGTAGCCCGAAGCAATTAAGGGAAGCATCATGCCTGCAAGCATTAGCTTAACCATTACAATAAATCTGTTCATCATTTAATTTAGGTTTAAGGGTTTTTTTATGTTGAATAAAACTGGCCGGAACATGACCGGCCCAAAAGTACAAAAAACACCGGATTGAGACAATAAAGGGAAAGCCCCTGAAGACCTCACAGGCCTTAAGGGACTATTTTTAATACTTTTTACAAAATTACCAGCCTGTGCATGGCTGCACCCTGTTTAGTTTTCTATGAATCTGGGCAGGATAATATCAAATACTTCTCTTGTCTGGTCCATGATATAATTGCGCCAGTTTTCGGAAGAGGGGTTGTACATCTCCATAAGGTCATTTTTTACCCGGATGGAATCCTTTTGGGATGCAAAGCCATGCTGATGCCCCTGGTTTTCCAGGATCATGATGTGGATGGATTTCAACGATCCCATAGTGGTCTGGCTGTTGAGGGTGCCGTATTCAAACAACATGGGGTAGTATTCCTTCTCGCCGATCACGTGCCCGACAAAACCGGCAAAATCCCCGGTTACGGTATAAAAATCATCGGAATCGCCCCAGTCGATAACAAACCCATCATACAGTGCTTCGAGTCTTTGTTTCTGTTCATCCTCCATAGGGTTGGGAAAAAAGTGCAACCGCCCCCTTTCGCCATAACCGGTGTGCAGATCAATAAGTTTTACTTTATTGTAAGGCTGGGCCAGTTGTGCCACAAGGGGTTTTAGCGAGTCAATCTGAGGCTCGGGCTGATTACCGCCAAAATAAAGCCCTCTGGGAAATTCATATTGCCCCTGCAATACCGCCTGGCGCAATACCGGCAAAGAGGCCTTTCGGATCTCATTGATGGCCTTCACAAAGAAGAAACGGTTTTCCAGCGAAGAACGCCTTACCTTTTTCTGGGGGTTGATCAGGTCAAACACCTGCACATAGCCCGGATTCTTCGTTGCAAAGAGGTCATCGGTGGAAGGACTGTTGCGGTTGAGGTCCACATTGTTTTCCGTAACACGGCGGGTATATTTAAAGCCATGGGGATTAACGGCATGGATGAGCAATACCCCCGTATTCTGCACCAGTGAAGGATCCAGGTAATAGTCTGCAAAAAACCATTGTACCGCATGGCCCACATATCCTTCAACGCCATGAACCCCCGAACTGAGGATGAGCAGATTAAGGCTGTCTTCCTGGGCGGGGATATAACATATATCCACAGTTAGGTTGGGGTCTGAATCCGAGGGGACCTCAATTTGAAATACTTTTACATTTTCAAACATTTGTGCCGCACTCTGCGACAATGCATGAAAGTTTTCCCGCGCGAGGGTATAACTTTCGGGATAGTAGGATGTATAATCCCTGCTTTCAGGAAAATCATCCTTAAACTCCAGCTTGTTAAAGCCAATGGAGATGTACCACAATACAATGATCACCAGCACTACCAGCGGTAAAATCACATACTTCAGGATCCGGATCAGTGTTTTCATATTACATTTAAATAAATTAATGAGTCAAGTTTAAAAAGTGTAAGGTTTATAAAGTTTAAAAGTTAAGTAGCAGACCATCAATATATGGTGTTTTCTCTAAAAACTCCACAAGCTTTTGATTTTCAACATGCAAAAGATAATGAATGCTTTGTGTTTACCTTTTTATGCCGGCCTCAATAATGAATAATCGTTATACTATTTAACCTGAAAAAGACGTTTAGTTGCGGGACACTAATTACATATTTCTTATAGGTTAAAGTTATTATAAAAATTGTGACAAACGTGAAGAAACCGGAAAATTGTTTTTGGAGCCTGCTCCAAAAGATTCAATTATCTCTCACACCGTTTATTTAAAAAGCATACAACTAATTGAAATTATGGCAGTTAATAGAGTCTATTTTTTTCAATATCAATGAAAAACAGAATATTCGGAACAACCTCATCGTTTATCAAAAAAACACAGATTAATAAGGTTAAACAATTGCAAAAAACCGTAAATTCGCAAGTAAGGATAACGAGCCACTGACAGGGGCTCAAATGATACATGGTTTAATAAAAAAAGGACAAAATGTTACACGGACCGGCCGCAGAACTGGGAGTAGATTATGCTTCCAAACAAAAAACCAGACTGGGTTTAATTCTTTTTCTTGTATATGCTGTGCTATATGGCAGCTTTGTGATCATTGGGTTGAGCTATACCCATTTGCTGGAACTCCGGGTTTTCGCCGGACTAAATCTGGCTGTTGTTTATGGAATGGGACTTATTGTCCTTGCTGCTGTAATGGGATATATTTACAGCCTTATTTGTACATGGATGGAAGATAAAATGGAGAGGGAGGCGAAGAAATGATTTACGATGTATCGATCTGGGCAATTCTGATTTTCTTGTTTTTTGTTGCTGCAGTACTTGGTCTCTCCTTTTATTTCGGGGCTAAAACCAAAAGTGCAGCCAGTTATTATGCCGCCGGGGGTACCATTCACTGGGGAGTAAACGGGGTGGCTTTTGCCGGGGATTATCTTTCAGCAGCTTCATTCCTGGGAATTTCGGGTATGATCGCTTTTGCCGGATACGATGGATTTATCTATTCCATTGGATACCTTGCAGGCTGGGTGGTGGCCCTGTTCCTGGTTGCCGAGCCCCTGAAACGGCTGGGCAAATTCACCTTTACGGATGCCCTGGATGCCAAATTCAATTCGCGCGCCATCAAGCTCACTGCATCCATTAGCACCCTTATTGTATCCATCTTTTACCTTATTCCCCAGATGGTGGGTGCCGGCGACCTGGTCGTTCCCCTGCTGGGGCTTCCCCACTGGGCCGGGGTAACCATTGTGGGTGCCATCGTGATCTATATCGTGGCTACCGCAGGTATGACCTCCACTACTTTCGTGCAGTTCATCAAAGGTGCATTGCTGATCATCTTTTCAACAATTCTTACCATCTATATTATCAACAATGGCCTTTCGCTCAAGCCAACGGAAGATTATCATGATTTTGCCACCATTACTGCTGTAGTGGAAGATGGAACAGTAACAGAGATTGAGAGCGACCATTTTATCCTGAAAAACCAGGTTACAGTAGAAGATAAAACATTTGTTCTGCTGGATGATGAGGGATTTGACATGTGGTTTAAACTGGAGAAGGACGATGCAGGCAACACCTACCTTACCGAGGCTTTAAGCATTGTTATTACGGCAGATGGCGAACGGCTGTACAATGGGGCACCCCGTAGTGAAGAACGTTTCCACCAGGTGGGCCATCCCTCCCGGATCATTCATAATGGCGAAGAAGTAGAGTCGACCGGCCCACTGGGCCCCTTTGAGTTTCTGAAGGTGATTGAGGACAGTGAAATTGTTATCTTTAAGCGGGAGATTTTTGACTATGGGGATGACCGGGTATACGTTTTTTACCAGAACCCCACTCCCGGGACGGACATTATGAAGCCCGGTATGATGCTCAAAGTAGGCGATGACGGTACGTTCTGGGATAAGGTAAACTTCCTGTCCCTGATGCTGGCCTTGTTTTTTGGCACCTCTGCCCTGCCCCATATCCTTATCAGGTATTATACAGTACCCAGCCAGCGTGCTGCACGCAAATCGACCATTGTGGCCATTGCTGCCATTGGATTTTTCTACATCCTTACCCTCTACATGGGTCTGGGTGCTATGGTAGGCGGAGTCAACGACCTGGAAAGCAGCAATATGTCGAGCCCACTGTTGGCCCGTTCCTTTGGCATTGGAATTTTCTCCATTGTTTCGGCTATAGCCTTTGCCACGGTACTGGGAACCGTTAGCGGGCTCATCGTGGCATCTTCAGGGGCAATTGCCCACGACTTCGTGGATATGTACCTGCGGGTGCAGATGACCGACCGCCAGAAGGTCATGGCCGGCAAGCTGGCTGCCTTTGGAGTAGGAATTTTTGCCATTATCCTGGGGATCCTGTTTAAGGGGATGAACGTTTCATTCCTGGTTGGGCTGGCATTTGCCGTGGCCGCATCGGCCAACCTGCCGTCTATCCTGGCGGTGATCTTCTGGGATAAAACCACGCATAAGGGCATTGCCGCATCCATTATTACCGGAATCCTTTCTTCGGTGATCATCATCCTGCTTTCACCCAGCATGTTTGAGCGCTATGGGCTGCATCCGGCAGATGCCCCCATACCTTTTGATAATCCCGGCATTATCTCCATACCGTTGTCATTTATCATGGTTATTGTAGTTTCGTTGCTTACCCAGAAGAAAGCAACCTGACCACCTGTTGAGATCGGCCTGGAGAGATCGGGAATAAACGAACCCCTGAGGTAATATCCCAAATAACAGAATTCACTGTGGGGTATTGCCCAACCCTGCAGACCATGAAAATTGCTGTGATCACAGACATACACGAGGACTTCCGCAACCTGGAGAAAGCTTTTGACTCCATTAAAATGCAGGGGTGCGACCTGGTGGTTTGCCTGGGTGATATTACCGGTTACAGTCCCTTGTTTTACAGCCATGCTCCCGATGCCAATGCCTGTATTGACATGCTCAAATACCATTCTGCAATGGTTACTGCCGGCAACCACGACCTGTTCAGCAGCCAGCGGCTCCCCTCCTACCATCTGGAAAAGAACATGCCTGCCAACTGGTATCAGCTCCCGGTAGCGGAACGACTTAAAATCACCCGGAAAAAGATCTGGTTGTACCAGGAAGAGGTACAGCCTGTGCTGAGCAAAGAGAATTTTACCTTCCTGGAAGGATTGAAGGAATGGGAAGTGGTGGACACGGGAAAAGGACGTTTGCTTTTCTCTCATTTTTTTCAGCCCGACCTGGCTGGTGTGGGGCGATGGTTTCCATTCAACAGCCTTGAGATCTCAGATCATTTTCGATTTATGCGTGCCCAGAAATGCAAATTTGCCTTTGCAGGCCACTCGCATCCTCCCGGAGCCGTTACGGTAAACCGTTTGTTCTGGTCGCATACCTATAAAGATGTCATCACCATCCGCGGCCATCATAAGGCAGTGATCTGTCCGGCCATTGTGGGTGAGCGTTTTCCGGGAAGTTACATTACCTTTGATACGGAGAAAAACCTGTTAAGCACCATACTCATAGACTGATCCCATGCAAACCACCAGCTTTTTCAAAAGTATACTCCTCCCCTCGCTCATAGCCATTCTGCTCTTTCTCATGGCTATGTATCTGTTTGTGATCCCCGGCTACCGCGAAAACCTGCTGGATAAAAAGCGGGAAACCATTCGCGAACTCACCAATACCGCATGGAGTGTTTTGCAGCGGCTGGATAAAGATGTCGCTGACGATGCAGAGCTTGACCAGGTGAAAAATGAAGCCATTTCCATTATCCGGGGAATGCGCTACGGGGATGAAGGGAAAGATTATTTCTGGATCACCGATACCACCCCGGCAATGATCATGCACCCCTACCGCCCGCAGATGGAAGGCATGGAACTGACCCAATATACCGATCCTGAAGGAAAAAAATTCTTTGTAGAGATCAAACAGATCGTTCAGGAAACAGGCGATGGATACATTGATTACAAATGGCAGTGGAAAGACGACAGCCTTATGGTGGTGCCCAAGCTGTCCTATGTAAAACTGTTTGAACCCTGGGGATGGATCATTGGTACGGGGATTTACGTGGAGGATGTGCAGCGGGAAATAGCCACCATCACACAGCAGGTAGTCTGGATATCGGTTCTGATAACCCTTCTGATCGCAGCAGTATTTGCCTACCTGGCCCGAAAAAACTATTTTGCTGAACGCCAGCGCGCAAAAGCGCAGGAGAAGCAAAAAGAAGCCATGGAAAAATACAAAAAACTCGTGGAGGCCGCCTCCGAAGGGGTATTGATGACCATGGACGGAGAAATTCTATATTGCAATCCGTTCCTCGTGGACCTAATGGGTTTTGACCCGCGGACTACCGATGAGAAAGATCCACGGCTGATCTCAAGCCTCAACTGTTTTTTGCAGATCCGCAACCAGAAAAACCTTCCGGAGCAGGAAAACCTGGAGATCATCAAGGAACAAAAGGTAAAAAATAAAGACGGCAGCAGTGTCGATGTGGTTATTACCCGCTCAAGGTTTGATATTGAAGGACGCAACGGGTTTATCTACACCGTAAAGGATGTTTCGGTACACAAAGATGTGGAACGTGAGCTGGACCTGAGCCTTGAAAAATTCAAATCCATTGCCGACATGATGAACCTGGGTATTTTCAGGTGTACCATGGGACGGCAATCACGTTTTATCGAGATCAACAACAAGGCACTTCGAAAACTGGGATTTCAGGACATGGATGAATTGAAAGAGATGCAGGTGCTGGATCTCTTCCATGAGCGGGAAGAGAAAAAGGAGATCCTTCGTGCACTGAGCGAAAGCCTGGTAATAAAAGATCGCCTGGTGCATATCCGCAGGTCAGATGGCACTGTCTTGTCTGTAATGGTATCTCTGTTCCCGGTAAAAGATATTCACGACAAATCGGTCTATTGCGACGGGATCCTCATCGATG
>SLIL01000054.1 GCA_007135645.1 Bacteroidales bacterium | reverse complement strand
GACTGTACAAACCGAGTATGTGAACAACGGGATTGAATACCAGAATTTCTGGGAAAACATCCCACAGGACAACGAAAGCAGCCTCTGGAATTTCCAGGCTTTTGCAGCGCTGGTGCCTTATCTTGACAATTCACGGCAAGGGTTTATCCAACACCATGACCAGGTGCTGGAAGGGATCCGGACGGGAGATGCATTCAGCTTTTTCCTTATTGAAAGGGTAATGATAGCCCAGGGATGGCAAAACTGGGAAAACATTTCCTCCCTGCTTAAAAAAGTCATTGATCTGCCCGAAGACGAACCATACCGGGATTACATTGAGATGTCTATGCTATATGTTCTTTTTCATGTTATTGAAAAATCTGAACGGTTTAATGATGAAGCTTTTGATCTTTTCTCTGCCCTCAACCAAAGCTGGTCAGAGCGGTGCAAAGGGCTTTTTATGGCCCATTACAACGAAAAAGCCAATAAAGGCAATCCCTACAAGCAGTATCCGCTCAACTGGTACGGGGCAGCTTACTGCAAACATTTTGGCGATGGGGGCATCAGGCCGGGTGATAGTGAACCCTTGCCTGTTTTCAGAAGTTTGATCCAAAAAGCATTCCGGCAAAAGGACAAAGAACTGTTGTATTACTGCATCGAAAACATGGCTGTGCTGGTAACAGACTTCAGCAGGCCCGAAAGTGCACTACAGCTCTTTGAATACCTCATGGGTTTCTTCAGCTATGAATCAGATATTGCCGCTTTTGATGCACAGCAATGCCAAAGGGCAGGATACGACCTGCCGCTCCGGGAGTTTTTGTGCAAAATGATCGGCACCATCAAAAGCTATTATCCCCGTGAAACAGAACATTTTATTTATCACAAACTGGTCAATTCAAACTTCCCTGATATTGAGCGTTTTCGTGAAGAGCTTATCAATTATAACCAATCGCACGAAAACATTGGGGACCTTCTTACCCATAAATTTGGTAATTTTATCATCTGGGGCCTGCTGCATGATAAGGCTGTAATGGACTTCTTCTGCGAAGGGTTTGAGATTGCCCCTCAGCAAAAGGACTATTTCGGATGGTTTGACGGTATTGTGAGGATATCTTTCCGTAAGCTGTTTGGAATGAAATTGTAAGATTCTGGATGCCTGAAAAAATAATGAATCAATGAACCTGTAAAATCCAACCATTATGTTCATAAAAAAATCAAGAATCCTGTCGGTTTTGCTCGTATTGCTGGTTTTTTGCATTTTTGTGCTGCTTTTAGTCCCTTTTAATCTTCATTCCATGAGTTCTGCAAAAACACAGCATACTGACCAGCCGCTTATTATTGCCCACCGGGGTGCTTCGGGCTATGCCCCGGAAAATACCCTGGCCGCCATTGACCTTGCCATGAAAAGTGATGCGCAGATGATTGAGATTGATGTACACCTGAGCAAAGATGGCCACGTAATCGTGATCCATGACAAAACGGTGGACCGCACCACCAATGGTTCAGGCGCAATTAAGGAAATGACCCTTGATGAGCTGCAGCAACTGGATGCAGGCAGCTGGTTCGATGAAAAATTTGCGGGTGAAAGGCTGCCAACGCTGCAGGAAGTTATGAAACGGATAAACGGAGAAAAGAAACTACTGATCGAGATCAAATCAGGAATAAAAGCTTACCCGGGAATTGACAGAAAAGTAGCTGAAGCGGTCCTGGAAGCTAATGCCCTGGATTGGTGCATCGTTCAGTCTTTTGACACCCCTACCCTGAAACAGATCAATGATCAATGGCCCCAGATCACCCTGCACAAACTCATCGTGTTTAAATTCAGATGGTTGCCTCTGGCATTTGACGGGGGCATCACCAGTTTCAGCAACAAAAAATACGATTTTGCTGAGGCCATAAACCCCCATTACAGATTTGTAAACAGGCGATTTGTAAGAAACAGGCAAAATGCCGGGCTGAAGGTAAATGTCTGGGGAGGAAAGGCTCCTGATAGTTATGAAAAAATAAGGCACATCCCTGTGGATGGCTGGATAACCGATTTCCCCAATCTTCATTAAAACAAAAAACGTGTGGAGGGGTTTTATCCCTGTTAATCTATAAATTCCTTTTTAGCTATGGGAACCATACGCTTTGTTCCGGATTATTTCATCCTGGCTTTTTCATTTGTTTTTCCTTTCGCTGGCTTTGCCCATCAAGCCTGGCATTATGATAATTACCAGGTTGTGGATCATACCAATTTTCGTGACTTTCCTGTTTTTCATCAACAGCTGGATGCCGATAACCCGGATATCCCATTGCTGAATGCGACAATTTTTTTCCTTGCCAATGAGCAACGTGTGCAACACAATATGCCGCCGCTTGGATATCATGAAAGGTTAGAAGCCGCGGCCTATCATCATGCGCGGGCTATGGCAACGCAGGGGTTCTTTTCTCACACCAACCCCGGAGACAGAAGAAGGGAAAGCACTAGCGACCGCGCGAAACGGGCAGGCATTGCAAACCCCTATATTGCTGAGAATATTGCAATGAATTATGTCCT
>SLIL01000131.1 GCA_007135645.1 Bacteroidales bacterium | reverse complement strand
TGGAGTGGGTATAGATTTAAAAGTGTAGCCAATTTCAAGATTTTTTTAAAATATAAAACCCCCTTATTGAAAAAATGAATAACTTTGCACAGACAATGAATAAATATGCAATATGAACAAGATCGAAAGACACCTTGAAATACGCAACATCATCAAAGAAAATAAGGTTGGTAGCCAGGAAGAGCTAATGGAGCTTCTTCAGCTGAGAGGGTTTAAGTTTACCCAGGCTACTTTGTCGCGCGATCTTAAATACCTCAAAGCAGGGAAAAAGTCTGATGCAGAAAAAGGAATGGTTTACTTCCTTCCGGATAATGAGAAGTTTGTTTCTTCGGATCCGGCAAGGGAAGTTGTATCTGAATCCGGATTTATTTCCATCGAGTTTACGGGCAATATGGCTGTCATTAAAACATTGCCCGGTTTTGCAAGCAGTTTTGCTTACAAAATTGACGCTTTGAATGCATATGAAATTCTTGGAACCGTTGCCGGAGATGACACAATACTGGTCATTGGCAGGGAAGGGGTCCACAGGCAGAATATTCTGCTGAGTTTAAGGCCGGTTTTACCCAGGTAATCCTTCCGGCACACATCATCACCCACCTTTTTATTCAAAACCACCGATCCGGAAGTTGAAATAATTTCAATGGCAGATAGTTTGCCGTGCCTGAAGTTTTACAACCAAATATATCTATTCATTAATTTAAAACCAAAACCTGTATTAATTATGAATGAAAAAAAGGAAAAAATTGTGCTGGCCTACAGTGGTGGCCTTGATACTTCGGTAATTTTGAAATGGCTTATTGAAAAGGGCTATGAGGTAATTGCCTATGTGGGCGATGTGGGTCAGGATGATGATTATGCCGAAGTGGAACAAAAAGCACTGGCCATAGGTGCATCAAAAGTTTACGTGGAAGATCTGAAGGAAGAGTTTGTAACCGGTTATATATTCCCGGCAATCAGGGCCAATGCAGTTTATGAGAGCCGTTATCTGCTGGGGACCGCACTGGCCAGGCCCATCATCGCAAAAAGACAAATTGAAATAGCACAAAAAGAGGGTGCAAAGATTGTTTCCCACGGTGCTACCGGAAAGGGGAATGACCAGGTGCGCTTTGAACTTACCTACTATGCACAGGATCCCATGATAAAAGTTTTTGCTCCCTGGAAAGACCAGGAATTTCTGAGTGAATTCAAGGGACGTACTGACATGCTTAATTACGCAGAAAAATACAACATCCCGGTTAAGCAAACCCTGAAAAAGCCTTACAGTGAAGACGATAACCTTTTGCACATCAGTCATGAAGCGGGTATTCTTGAAGATCCGGCTTACAAGGCCGATAAAGAGATCATCAGCAAGATAAAGATGCCCCAGGATGCTCCCGATCGCGAAACTCATATCTCCATTGAATTTAAGGATGGCAATCCTGTAAAAGTGACCAATCTTGATGATCATACGGTAAAAACCAACCCCCTGGAGTTGTTTCAGTATTTAAATTTGCTGGGTGCTGAAAATGGGATCGGTTTGCTGGATATGGTTGAAAATCGTTATGTGGGCATAAAATCAAGGGGTGTGTATGAAACTCCCGGCGGTACTATTCTGCTGGCAGCACACATGGATATTGAAGGGATTGCCATGGACCGGGAGGTGATGAAGCTGCGCAACATGCTTTCGCCTTTGTTTGCTGAGCTGGCTTACAATGGCTTCTGGTTCAGCCCCGAAATGGAATTTCTTATGGCAGCCATTGACAAAAGCCAGGAGCTTATTGACGGGGTAGTTTACCTTACGCTATACAAGGGCAATGTAATGATTGACGGAAGGGAGTCACCCAGTTCGCTTTATAACCAGAAGCTGGCCAGTATGGATATCGAAGGTGGGTTTAATCAGCAGGATAGTGAAGGATTTATTAAAATCAATGCCATACGGCTTATGGCACACCATGCCATCATCAAGGAACGCGAAAAAAACGGACTGCGGAATTCGTTGAACTAAATCTTAAAAACTGAAACCATGATCAAACTTTGGGAAAACGGGAATAAAACCTCAAAAACAGTTGAAGAATTTACCACCTCTGCCGACCGGCAAATGGACAAAAAACTGGCACCCTACGATGTAATTGGGAGTATGGCTCATGCCCGGATGCTCCACTCCACAGGCATTTTATCGGAGGATGAGCTTGTGGTGTTGCAGAAAGGGCTGAAGGAAATAATGAAGTCTATTATTGAAGGCAACTTTGAAATAGAGGATGGGGTAGAAGATGTGCATAGCCAGGTTGAAATTATCCTCACCAGGGAACTGGGGGAGGTAGGGAAAAAGCTGCACACCGGCCGGTCGCGCAACGATCAGGTATTGCTCGATCTGAAGTTGTTTGCCAGGGATGCCATCAAAACCACGGTAAATCAGGCCCACGCTCTTTTCAGGCTTTTGCTTAGACAAAGCAATCAATACAAGGATGTGCTCATGCCAGGATACACCCACATGCAGGTGGCCATGCCCTCTTCTTTTGGATTATGGTTTGGAGCATGGGCCGAAAG
>SLIL01000298.1 GCA_007135645.1 Bacteroidales bacterium | reverse complement strand
GGGCCAATGTGGTAAGCTTCGTCGGCATATAAAACATGCATAGCCTTACGGTCGGCATCAGAATATACCGCTACGGTGCGGATGCCCATCTCGCGGCACGATCGCATAATCCTCACTGCAATTTCGCCACGGTTGGCAACCAAAACTTTTTTGATCATAGCTTGTCTTTTGATTTGGGTTTTTGTTTCTCTTATAAATTTACAAAACATCCCGCGATTTATCCGATAAAAAAATGGCTGGTTGATGTTTCTTTTGGTTTTGTGCTGGTTTTAACCTAATACAATGAACCTTTTCCATGTTTTGTTCGATGAGGTTCTTTATTTTTGCATGACAAAATGGCGCAGTTTTTATTTGGCAGGAAATTTGAAAATGCAAAACATTCAAATAAATAGATATAAAGATGCAATGAATTTAAAGAGGCTTAATTGAAAAACTGATTATTAAAAATAAAAGCACAGATACTATGTTAACAGAAATTAATCAACAGGATTTTGAAAAGGAATTGCAGAGCCATGAGAACCTTGTGCTCGATTTTTATTCCACCGAATGTCCTCCCTGCGAGGCACTTGCTCCCAAGTTTGATAGCCTTGCAGAGTTTTACGGCAAGGATATCCGCTTTGTAAAAATGTTCAGGCAGGGCAATCGGGAGCTTGCCGAGAAGCTGGGTGTTAAATCTTCACCTACCCTTATTTTTTATAAAAACGGAAAGGAAACCGGCGATCGGCTCATTGGAGGAATTAAAAAGGGAGATATTGTAAAAAACCTGGATTCATTGCTTCCGGCAGAGCAGGCAGAAAAGATCCGGTCGGCAATCAAACCGGTTGTAACACATACCGAAGCTCTGGTCCTTGGTGCCGGGCCGGGAGGAATGGCTGCGGGTATTTACCTTGCCCAGGCTAAGATTGATACCTTGCTGGTTGATCAGGGCTTGCCGGGTGGCCAGGTAACCACCACCCACCAGGTTTCTAATTATCCTGGCTTTGTGGATCCGCAAAAGGGGTACATGCTCTCCCATTTTATGGCTGAGCAGGCCAAAGCTGCCGGGGTAAAGTTTAAAGTGGCGGTAGATGTAAACAAAGTGGATCTTGCAAACAAAGAAGTTGTTGTGGATGGCTACGAAACAATCAAGGCTAAAAAGATCATTATTTCTACAGGTGCATCACCCCGTTACCTGAATATTCCCGGCGAAAAGGAATTCTATGGTAAGGGAATATCCTACTGTGCCACCTGTGATGCAAAATACTATCATGATAAGGATGTGGTGATCATAGGCGGAGGAAATACCGCTGTGGAAGAGTCGGAGTTCATTTCCAAATTTGCATCCAAAATCACCATGATTCAGCAGCTGCCCCAGCTCACTGCCAATAAAACGGCCCAGGAGAAATGCTTCGCTGACCCCAAAATCAATGTTTTGCTGGAGCACGAGCCCCGGGGATTTTACAAAACAGATGACGATAAAATGATGGTGAAAGTTGAGAACCTGAAAACAGGAGAAACAACCGATATTGTTACCGATGGAGTTTTTGTATTTGTGGGGATGAAGCCCAATACCGATTTCGTAAACGAACCGATGGACACCGACGACTGGGGTTACATCAAGGTGGATGACGAGATGCGCACCAGTATTCCCGGAGTTTATGCCGTGGGCGATGTGATCAGCAAAAAATACCGCCAGATCACCACTGCGGTGGGAGATGGTACCATTGCATCCATTGCCTGCACCAGGGAGATTGAAAAATAGGAGAGTAGGCTTTTTTCAGGCTGCTCTTACTGGTTATGGTATCCTTCTCCCTTTAAAATGGTAAATGCGCGGTACAATTGTTCGGCAAAGAACAGGCGCACCATCTGATGGGAGAAGGTCATTTTTGACAGCGAAATAGAGTTGTGTGCTCTTTTTTTGAGCGCTTCGTCAAAGCCCCATGCACCCCCAACCACGAATGCCAGTTCGCGGATCCCCGCGTTCATTTGCTTTTGCAGAAAAGCAGAGAAATCTACCGATGAATATTGCTTCCCTCTCTCATCAAGCAAAATGATGGCATCTGCTTTTGCAAGCTGGGAAGCAAAAACTTCTGCCTCCTTTTGTTTTATTACATCAGGAGGTAAGTTGCCGGTTTTCTTCAGTGAAGGCAATTCTTTTATTTCAAAACGGGTATAGTGTTTCAATCGCTGGATGTATTCTTCAATTCCTTTTTTCAGGTAATCCTGATCGGTCTTGCCCATAACAACCAGCGTAATCTTCATCAGTTTATTATTGTTTTGTTTAGAAATTGAGTGTTAAAAAATCAACACCCTCCCTGAACACCGATGGTTTCCTGGCGCATGGCAGGGATCACTCCGGCTGGTTGTTGCCTTTGTGCAGGAGGAGCTACCCCACCCATAAAACGCACAAAATCAAACCGTGCTTTCTCTTCCCTGTAATTGGCAAAGGAAGGCCTGAAATCCTCAATGGCATGTTTCATGGCTGTTTCAAAATTGCCCCCCAGTACCTTTATGTTTTCCTCAAATCCTTTGGATAGCAGCAGAACTCTGGCAGTATGTGCCATGGATTCTT
>SLIL01000008.1 GCA_007135645.1 Bacteroidales bacterium | reverse complement strand
ACGGGGTTGTCGCTGAGGATGATGTTGTCAAAATAGATCATGATGTCTTCATCCAGGTCAACGGGGTCAATGAAATCAGGGAAGAAAGTTAGCACATTCCACTGTCCTTCCACCTCAGAAAAATCAAAAACCAGTGTTTCCCATTCTTCAGTAGCAGACTGGGGTTCCATGCTTTCAAGTTCTACGTCGGGATCGGGCCCTTGTTCCAGTTTAAATACAACGGGGCTGATACGTGGCTTCCATACATCCACAAAAATGTAGGAATATTGGTCCATATCAACAGGCTGGGGAAGCGGTGACCAGAATCCGCCCCAGGGATCGCCCTGTC
Organism: Bacteroidales bacterium; assembly: GCA_007135645.1. Lineage (GTDB taxonomy): Bacteria > Bacteroidota > Bacteroidia > Bacteroidales > UBA7960 > SKVR01. Next base: position 9,903 of record SLIL01000008.1, on the reverse strand, counting down.
CCCGGGTAATCTCACCAACGTAATGGCCGGTATTGCCGTCGGGATCAGGATTGGGTATTACTTGTATAAAACCGTTTTCGCCAAGGGAAAACCAGTTCATTGGAATGTGCTCAAAATCTTCGAGCACCTGGCTGGTGGCAAACGCTGAAAAAAACAGCGAAATAGCCATAATAAAAGTAAATTTTTTCATAGGATTTGAGTTTTTTGATTTGTAATTGATTGAATTTAGGGTTTAGGTAAAAGGGTTGATTTAAATGATTAATAGTTAATTGAATTTTGGTGTATAATGCACCTGCTACTCAGGAAGTACAAAAGATGTCTGTTTTACCTCTTTTAAGTTGGTTCCGATAAACAGGTGAAAGTCAACAGGTTCAGCTGTGATTTGGTTATTGGCATTTTGCAAGATCTTCGTAGTTTGTTGTGCATAATTCTTTCTTGTTTTAGTTGATTTCTATTTCAAGTTCATTGCTGTTTTTCTGCAGTACACTCATAATTTGATCACTGGAAACAACCACCCCGCCTTCACGGTAAGGGTTTTTCTCCGGAATAAAATCCAGCTTATTGCCATTGAGCTTCAGGGTTGCTACTCCAAATCCCTGGTTTCCGGTTTTGAATTTCATTGTAAGCGGATATCCCCATAGCTCTGTTGTGGCAGTCAGTCCGTTAAAGGACGTGGGCATAACAGGGTCAAAAACAACCGTATTGGCCAAACTTCTTAATCCCAGCAAACGGGATACAATCAGGCCAATGAATATGCCGGGCCCGCTGGAATAAACCCTCCAGCCACCTTTTACGGTCATGTTTCCTTTCAATACCTCGTGATACCTTTGGTCAGCATCGTACCTGCTTTTGAAAATAATATCGGAACTGCTGTAATAGCAGTTGGCCTGGCGTATATCGCCACAAGTCACGATGTTGCGGTAATCAACGGGAATAGCTTGCCGTAGTGCTTTTACAAATGCCTCTGGTTTTCCCATTATGGCCAGAGATTCGGCATAACGGATATGTTCATGGATATACATCAGCCCGATCTCACGGCCAAAGAACGTGCTGCTCTCTGCCCTCTGAAAGATCTTCTGGATTCCACCATGGTAGGGCAAAGGACGATCCATGAGCCTCACCCCGTCGGGGCCCTTTAAATGGTTCTCCACAAGTTGTTGATGCCTGAGGGCCTGTTCAGGGTTAAAAATGCCACTGATAATGCCACGGTTCATGGGCAAAACACTGTACTTAATACCTGTGGATGTATCTGTGGGATGCAGAAGAACACTGATAGTACCGTCTTCTTCAACCAGTCCGTATCCGGCAACCACATCATCTTTAACAAGGTATTTGTTGAAGTCTGATTTTATGTTTTCGCAAATAGCAGACAGCTCCCTGGCTTTGGCCTGGTTTCCTGATGCCTCATACACACCGGCGAATTGACTGAAGGCCTGGTAGTTCATTTCCACAGTCCAGGAGGAGATCATCCGTCCTGCAAGGTCTTCACTCACAGGTTGAAGGGAATCATTCCAGTCTCCCCCGCCAAAAGGAACCAGCGAAGTACCCTGAATGAACGAACTTGTGATCATGTTTATCAACCTTTCGGTATGTTCAAGCAGAGAAGTCTTTTCTGCATGTTCTCCCTCTTCGCTATACCAGGGCAATACCTCATCCAGAATTTGAATATCGCCACTCATCTCTATATAACGGGCAAGGGCAATGATGCACCAGTAGGCAATATCTCCGTGAGCCTCATTGGCCCTTATGTTTTGATAGCTGTCAAACATCCACCATTGTGGCCAGCCTCCATTGGTATTTTGGTTGGAAAAAATAGTACAGAGTACCTGCCGGGCTTCTTTGTACCTGCCAAGATACAAGAGCAGATCAATGGGGCCCTGCGATACATCGCGTGTACCCCAGGCTGCACCACCAAACTGCTCCAGTCCATAGGGTGTAAGGTAGTGGATGAGTGCATTCATACCATACCATGGAATTATTTCATTCAGGGCTTTAATATCCTTATGATCTGCTTTGAGAGAAAGGTTTCTGCCAAGGCTTTTCCATACTTCTGCAGCTTGCAGGTAGTCATTCCGGAATTGCTGGTCAGTATTGTCCATGCTTGTGCCGGCCACTGAAGAAACCACCTCACCTGTAAAGGTCATGGCAAAACCAGAGGTCTTTTTCACATTCAGAACAAGGAGTGAATGGTCTGTTTTACGGTTGCTTTCATGCTGCAACAATTCAGCACCACCCTTATCAATTCCCGTATTTGAACCATGCAAAACAATCCTGAATTGGGCCTGCGGAAATTTAGACCTTATCATGCTTTCCGCTGCCGGCCTTAAAATTATTTTGCCGGAGTTATGCTCTGTTACCTTCCAGGAATTCAGGGGATCAAACTGATGGGTAATGATCAAATCAACTTCGCCACCAGAAAGTACACTCACATCTGTATGGATATTTGGTGAGTGGGGATCGGCCCATGTGCGCACCTGGATAGTAAGTTTTCCATACTGGTATATCCACCTGCAATGATTTAGGCCCATTTCAAAAGCAGATGGCACACCCAGCAACCATGTCTGATCATTGGAACTCACAAAGATGCGCTGTCCGGTTTCCTTAACCAGATTAAACTGCCCTGAGCAAACCGACAGCAGGATATTGAAATTTGTATTTCCCTGGGTAAGATGCGAATTGAAAACACCGAAAGCGAAGGGGTTGGTTGACATGACCCCCTCGTTGGGAGTAAGGCCTGAATTTGCCTGAATGATGTGGCCGTGAGGACGGTCGGTAAGGAGTTCCTTTGCCCTGAGCACCACATGATTATGGTCATTGTAAAAGAAAGACAGCAATGTGCCATTCTCTTTTTCTTCATGTCTTCGTTGTTTGCCAAAAAACTCGTCCAGCTGCTGGCCCTCCAGATCTTCTGAAGGGAAAAAGGGTGCTGCATGGAAAAGGTTGGTTACGCGCTGTTGCCATCCCATGCTTTCAAATTGCGGGAGATCATCTGAAAATTCTTTGAAAATTGCGGGAAGACGTTTAAGGTCTTCCGTTGAAGTAGCAGCAGGATGGTCATCCAGGAAAGAGCATACAAACGCTTCTGCGTAACGTTCGCCCTTTTTAAGTGTAAAGGGCTTACCCTGAAGTGCTATCAAAGAAGATTCTCCGGCATACTCACCCATAAATTTTTCAGCCAGTAGTGCTTCCGGTTCCCCGGCCAGCCTGTATGATTTGCCAAAGAATTGCATCCCGTCCGTCAACCCTGAGGATGCCCCTTTCCTGGAAGCCATTATCAACCAGGGGTTTACGGAATTTTCTTTCATGTTTTGCCTGCAACAGATCACCGGGCCCAGCTTTTCATCTTCAAGGATCAGTCTTTCAATGTACTGGCTCACATAATATTCATTTACTGTTCCGGAATCGGCAGCTTTAAGTCCTACATCCTGCAAACAAACCAGGTCAAAACGGGCCTCCTTGCCGGAATTGTTTGCTATGTGTATGTTCCACTGCCAGCTCTGACTTTTCTCAGAGAGCTGCAGTGCGCAACGATACTCCACGCCTTCCCATACACCCTGGGCCATATATTCCTTTTCGTTTAAACGGAAAACTCCAAGGCTTCCGGGACCTGTCAAAGGGAGATAGGTAATGGTATCAGTATATTTTCTGAGAAAAACATTTACACCATGGCCAGAGAAAGGGGAAGCCTCTCTCATACTGATCCTGGTTGATCCGGCCTTAATGCATTTTACTGTGCCATTTTCCAGGAACTCAATAGTTAGTCCTATGGTGTTTTGTATATTCATATTCTATCGTTTTATTCGTAAAATCATCTCCTTTTTATGGGTGTGGTTGTAACAAAAAACTTTTCTGTTGTCGCTAAGCCTTTGCTCCAGGATTAGCCCATCAAGACTTACAGAAGAAACTTCGCCTTCCAGTACCAGCTCACCTGCCAGGTCTCTGTCTCCATACACCGTTATTGCCAGGGAGCCCCCGGTTTTGTCTATAGCCAGCAGATCTGACGTACAGTGCAGGATTGTAAGGCCTTCGTCAATCTCCAGACAAACCGGTGAAAGAAAAGCATAAAGAGGAGGAAAGCTGATGGCTTCGCCGGAATATGGCAGAGATAGTGTTTCTCCGGATCCCGGATGGGTATATTTTATGGAAACCTGCTGCTCTTCATTAAAGTAGTTGCCGGCAAAAAGCACTGCGCTTCCGCGTTGGTTAAATCTTTGCCGCACGGTAATGTTGTCATTGCTTGTTGAAGCGACCCTGAGCCTGCCTCCCATTCTGTTGAGCAAGGCCATGTATGCCGGTTTATGCCCCTCGGTGTCAAATCCCAGCCAGGTGCCCAGATGAACGACCTCACCCAAACCAAGTCGTTTAATAAAACCACAGGCTTTCCCACTAAGGGTCCTGGCAATTACCTGTTCATCCTTTAAAGAATCTTCGGAGTATGTGATCTGGGGATTGGCACATTTGATATCTCTGAGTCCCAGAATATCAATGAGAGGAGAATCGATGAATTCTTTTCCGGAAGGCCTCATCCCAAGAGCATCGCGGATAATGGTACAGGGTTGCTGCGGGATATCCCGGTCGGGAAGGTAGGGGAAGATCATTGTTTTTCCCCCTGCAGAAGTATAATCTACCAGGATCTGCTGTTCACGGGCATCCATTTCGTCGGTGCAGAACGCCCAAACCTGCTTGTATTTTTGCAATTGTACATGGGATATTTTGGTGATATCCACCATGTCGTAATCAATATTTAGCACCTGCAATACTCTGAGCAGCCCGTCAAACCATGCTGGCCTTCTGATGGAAGCGGGCACAAAAGTCAGCTCACTTGCTCCGTTTTCAGGCCTTTCCAGTTCGGAAGTATAATAGGGAGGATAGAAAGCCACACATATTTCTGCCCTGCGTTCAGCAGTTATGAAAAGGGTGCCGCACGTATCAGTGATCCTGCTCATTCTTTGTACAAGTGGGAATGCCGTTGTACGCTCTCCTTCACCCGTAAGGGGGTTAAACCAGTAAAATGTATCGCCAGAATAGCCTTTGCGTTCGGGGTTGCGCCCCTGAGAAAACATATAATAGTTCCACCCTTTGAGCCCATTGGCTATGCTTGCCTTGTAAAACAGCTCCATTTCGCGGGGATTGGTTACCACGTGGTATTCACGTGATCCGCTCTGGAATTCTGCGGCAAACAGCGGCTTATCATTTCCTTGCATGGCCACGGTTATATCGTTGATGATGCGGTCATCGTGCATGTTTCGGTGTGAAACAAATTCGGGTATATGGTCCACCCCAAAAATGATATCACTCTTTTCGCCATATAGCTCATCGTACATGGTTATATTTACAGGGAACTCATACCCATGGCCGTATATCCAACCAGGAAGATTGTGATAAAAAGGAACGGTAACACCCCTGTCGCGCGCCATACGGGTAAGCATCTTCAGGTAGTTAGCATAATACGTTCTCCAGAAAAAGTGCCAGTCAAAATCCCGGGCACGATCCCCTTTGGATTCAAAAGGACTATCCACATCGGGTGGCAGTTCTGTATCGTTGAATTGGTTATAGTTGGTTTGCCAAAGCCGGTTTACCTTGTCAATGTTTACATACCTGTTTTGGAGCCACTCTGTGAAGTGTTTCTTTACATCACCGCCATAATCGGCCTGATGGGCAAGCCAGGAGAAGAGCCCGATCTCATTGCATATCTGCATCATGATCACCGCTCCTCCGCGCGAAGATTCATTAGAACTGATGAAAGGCATGATTTGATCGTACCAATGGGTTACTTTCTCCAGGTAGACAGGATGAAAAAGATTCACTCCCTCACTTGCTACGATATGGCCTTTTTTGTTGCGCATTCTCACTTGTGTTGCATATTTCTCCAGGAACCAGTCAGGAAGACCTGCCCCCCGGTATTCGGCAAGGATGTAAGGCCCGGGTTTTACGATAGCATGCAGACCGTACTCCCTGCATTTATTCAGCCAGCCCTGCAGGTCGCGCTCAGCAAGGGTTGTTCCGCTAAAGTCAAAAACCCCCTCCTGCGGCTCATGCCAGTCCCATGGCACATAACTGCTTACGGCCATCAGGCCAGCCTCTTTGGCTGCAGCAAGATGAACATCCCACAAATGGCGCTTGATACGGAAGTAGTGGATCTCTCCGGAATTGAGAAAGACCGGCTTTCCGTCCTGGTAAAAAAGCCCTTCATGGATAGTGAATATGTTATTATTTCTGGTCATCAGAGCCAAATTCTTTTTGTTTATGGTGAAGCATCTCGTTTTGCATTGCGCGCCTTGAGCAATTGCTTAATCTCCTGCAACCTGTCCTCAGTGAGTGAATACCGGAAGATAAAAAAGAAGGACAGCAAACTCAGCAATACCGGCAATCCTATTTCCACAACCCTCATCATTAATAGCGTGTATGGCGATTGCTTTTTCAGGGGAACAATGTGTGCCTCAATGATGTCTGCCTGCTCTTTAAGTTGCGCCCGTGATTGATATAGGTCAAGGTTTTCAAGATCTCTGTTCAGTTGATCCATGGTCCCAAGCAGATACCTGTAATGGTCTTCACTTCTGTTGTTTTCGCGTGCACGGTTGGTTAAATGTACCTGCAGCAGAAAGGCATTTACTTTTGTTCTGACCTGCTGAAGCTTCAGGGTACCTGCATCAGCTTCTTTTGCCAGCTCTTTGGGGTATGTGTTTTTATCTCCGCGTATTTGCATGAGCACATCTTCCATTTCATCGATGATGTTATGAGTTTTGCTGATCATGGATGCAAAAAACTCGTCTCGCCTTTCTGTGATCTGCCTGCGCTCTGGTCTTCTTTGAGCTTCTCTTTCCAGATACACCAGGTACTCTCTTGCTTCTCTCAGCGATTCGCTGGTCATGTTTTCAGCCCGTACCAGTGTTTCCCTCCTTGATTCTTCAATGGGGTCATGGTCCATCTGGGTCTGTATCTCCACCCTCAATTCACGTATGCTGCCTTCCAGGGCATCTACCCGGGTAACCTGGGTCTGGTCAAACATGGTAAAAACGATCAATGCGCCTGCCACCAGGCTTGCCAGTGCAGTCCCCAGTTTTATGAACCACCAGAAAATGGAATAAAAGCTTCCTTCTGTTCTCTGCCCTGTTTTCAGATCGTCTTCGTCACAAATATCGCCTACCATAGAAGCACCGAGAGTGAAGAAGAACAGCATCCCCGCTGACAATAGCATGGTAGGAATGATGATCAGATAAGGATAATCAGGGTTATAGAACACTATCTTGGAAAGCTGCGCTGTTACCATAAGGCTAATGGCCAGCATAAGTGTTTTACGTTTTCCGATCCGGGGGCTGATCCAGTTGAGGGGAAATACGGCCAGCAAGCCGGTAATCGCCCAGATCGTTCCATTGATCCCTAACAGGTAAGCTCCAGCCACCTTGTCTCCGCCAAAAACATAGAATATGGGGATATACGAACCCAGCAGGCTTACAAAGTTAAACCCCATAGCCAGGGTAAAAATGGTGAGGGTAAGTTTGATAAAGTTGTTGTTGGAAGCGGCATGCTTCATGTCTTTCCAGAAAGGGGTCTTCTTCTGCTTAACAACTCTCTTGAAACCAGGCTCGCGCAAGGAGAAGAACCACCAGAATGACATGGGTATGATTATGGCTGCCACAAGTATTGAAACATATCGCATTCCGTCGGCCTCATTGCCACCTGGCCCCCGGAATATTTCCATGTTTGCAAGGGCAAAAAGCCAGGGTGTGCTCATGGCAAAAAGATTTCCCACAAAACTTTTTGAACTGAACAGGCGCGTGCGTTCATGATGATCGCCGGTCATTTCCATGCCCAAAGCACCATGGGGGATCTCAAAAATGGTACAGGCCGTAAAGAACAGCAGCAGGGAGAAAAGGATGTAAATCAGCTGAAAAGCCTGGTAACCTGCCTCCGAAGGAAACCACACCCTTACCATATCCCCCTTGGGTATCCACCACATCAACACAAAAAAGACAGCTACAAGAATACCCCCGACCAGCAGGAAGGGTCTGCGTCTGCCCCATGGGGTTCGGGCATTATCAGACAGGTGCCCTATGATCGGATCAGAAATGGCATCCCATAACCGCGGGATAATGAGAATAACACCCAGCCAGAAGGCACTAAGCCCCAGGCTGATATTGCCCATAAGCCCTACCAGGATGCCTGCCACATTGAACAGGGCAATGGGAATGATCCCTCCCGATCCAAAGGCTGCCAGCTGCGAAAACTTTATTTTGTCTTCCGCTCCTACAACGTGGCCTTTCTGTGTCTTGTTTTGCTCTTCCATCGATGCGTTCTGTTGATAGTTTATTACACTTTCATGTTAAGCTCCTTTTCTGCTAAAAAACCAATAAAAAGTTGCATCTCTTTTATTCCTGATAATAAAATCCCAGTTTTTCAAGTCCTTCGAGTATGTCGGTATTTTGCATGAACAAATCCCACAGCAACCCTGAGCGATAATTCTCAATCATTACCACAATGGGGCCCTGATCAATGGCAATGTAGTTGTCTGCAAACCAGTCATGATGAATGGAGAAAGCATCGTAAAAACCATATTCGCCCCAGAGGCGATCGCCCAGCTCATGGTAAAAATAACGCAAGGCTTTCATGGACAGATCGGGCGTGTATGGAAACGAAGAGAGTGCCGCGGTAGGAGTGATCACCCCCAGATCGTTGGTAGGGCTGTGGGCCGAATAACCCATATGGTTATCACTTGCCGTGAGCCCCCAGCACTCTTCAGAGTAGCCTTTAAAGTTGTTGGGGTTTATCACACAATGCTGATGATTGATGCGGGTGTGGTTCACATTCTGGGTCCAGTAGCAGGCATGTTCGTCCTTAAGCCCCCGGGGGTCCAGTCCAAGAAAAGAATAATGGCTGAAAAACAAAGGTCCTCCATAGGCATAACCCAGGGGCAGCTCAATACCGTAATACTCATTTCTATTGATAAAGTTGGGGCTTTCTGTCCAACCCTTCACATATACATCCCTGGAAATAGGAAAGGTAGGTGAGGATGCAGCCAGCACGTAAGCCATAAGGCATTCGTTAAATCCTCTTACCGGGTGGTTCATCTCCCATTGATGCCTGGGCGACCAGTGCCAGAAAAGAAAATCTTCTCCATTGGTATAAAAATCCCAGTTTACCTCATGCCATAATCTTGTAATGGTTTCCCTGAGATATTCCTCCTGAGGGTTATTCTTGTTATAGTAAACCCTTGCTGTAAGCAGCCCCTGCATCAGAAATGCAGTTTCAACGATATCTCCTCCGTCATCTTTAGCGCTGAAGGGTCTTGTTTTTCCCGTAGATCCATTATACCAGTGCGACCAGGCTCCGTGGTAACGCTCGCAGGTATCCAGGAAATTTACAATACGGGTTAGTTGCTCTACAGCCTGATCCCTGCTGATAAAACCTCTTTCAACCCCTGCAATTTTTGCCATTATCCCAAAGCCCGTACCTCCGGTGGTTACAACATCATTGGAGTAATGTTGCTCATTGCTCCTTTCTACGGCCATGCCATTGATCGGATGGGCAAATTCTGTAAAGTACTTCAGGGTATATTTTTGCACCTTATCCAATAGTTCCTCATCAGAAATCTTCTCACTTTGACTAAGGTTGCAACCAATCATAAAAACAGCAAGAGCAATTATACCTGAATATCTCAACGTTTCCATAATTACATTAGCTTTCATTGCAAATCATTTTTTAATGAATAATCAGTTTTTTTACTTTCTGGTTGGAGGAGTTTTTTACTTCCACCAGGTATACTCCCGGTTGGATCCCAGCAAGCCTGATCTCCGAATGGTAGTCATTGGAAATGGATTGCTTTACAAGCCTCCCGTCTGAGCTGAAGATGCTGATGCGAGAACCCGGGGGCGACTTTATATTCACATAAGAGGTAGCCGGATT
>SLIL01000271.1 GCA_007135645.1 Bacteroidales bacterium | reverse complement strand
TAATGGCAGATGCCATAGTAAGGTCAGGAGAGTAAGGGGTTCTGTTTCCTTTTACGTTGGTGTAAACATTTGCTGCATCTTCTGCAAGTGCCACTTTGCTCAAAACATATCTTTCACTGGAGAAAACAGAGTTTACCCAGGTACCGGCAAGGCTGATCTGTGCTCCCCACTTTTCGGGAAGCAAATTGTCAAAGGGCATCACCAGGGATATCTCCATCCCGGTATGCAACGTTTGGCCGCCATTGATATAGCCTGTTCCCATTCCTCCTGAGGACTCCGATACCGGGATCACCTGGTTGGAGAAATCCATTCTGAACAGGGTGTATTCAAGATCCATGGTTCCCAGCAGCAGCCTTACCCCCACTTCTGAATTCCAGCTCAGTTCGGCATCCAGCTGCAGATCTTCACCGCTGCTGCTGATAGCATCTTTTGTGCGAGGTGGGGCAAACCCCCTGTGAATTCCTGCAAATAACCCCACCTGATCAGAAATATTATAATTAAATCCTGCACCGGGGATCAGGGAAAAAACCTGCGAAGTTGCCTGGATAAGCGTATCATGGTAGTTTACCCTCATGATCTCCCTTGTGTACCAGATGTTTTCATTGCGCAATCCGGCCGTAACAGAAAAATTATCAGTGAGCAAAAACATATTTTGCAGGAATGTGCTCACGGTATGACCATAGCGCTCCTCGTCATCGCGGAGGTCGCCTGAGGAAAACCCTGCAGTTGTGCCCACTACCCGCTGTTCAAATGCTTTTTCGTAGAGATACCGTACACCGGCATCAGTACGGGTTTTTACTCCACCCAGATCCCATGAATAGCTTAACCTGGGCTCTATTCCTGCAACCTCAAATTGCCTGTTGCGGTGTCCGGTGCTGTTGCGCATAAAAATAGCGCCGTCCCTTTCTGTATCAAAACCATGTACAATACCTGTAAGGTTTGATGCAGAAGGATTGTAAGTAAAATCCTGCCGGTTCCAGTTTCTAACCGTAGAATAGGCAAATGCGGTTGTATTGATCTGTAACCCGCTTACCGGGCTGTATTTATGGTTTAAACTGGCAGAATAACGTCGAATATGCAAGTGATCGTCGGGGGCTATGCGCAGATCATCCATGTGGCCTGCGTTAAACATGGGCTGGGTAAGTCCCACATAGGTAGAGTTGGAGTTTTCATCGTAGATACCCAGTTTGAAAGTAACAACGGATAGCGGAGAAAGCCGGGTAAGCATCTTGGTGTTGAAATCGTGAAATGTAAATGCAGTTGGGCCAAAGTTCTCGGCTTGCTTGCGCTGAAAGTCCACGTTGAAGCCAAAGTTGTCAATGGTATTTCCGTAATGAAACCGGGTATTGTAAAATCCCTTCTCTCCTGCTCTCAGTGATACGGATCCGGCAGCATTCTCGGGGGGATCCGCGGTAAGGAAATTAATAACCCCACCAATGGTCTGGGGGCCAAAAAGGATGGAACCATTGCCTTTTAACACCTCTACACCACTCATGCGGTCAATACTGGGGGTAAAATACATTTCCGGCTCACCATAAGGTGCCAGGGCAACGGGTATGCCGTCTTCCAGAATGAGCACATTGCGGCTTTTGTCGGGATCAAGACCCCGGATACCAATATTTGCCCGCAGGCCTGCCCCTTCTTCTTCCACCACATGCACTCCGGGAATATTACGCAGGATCTCGTTACCGCTCAATGGCAACGAAGTTTGCAATTCAACAGGCCCTACAATACTTGCCGATCCGGGCAGGTACCTGAGCAAACCAATACGGCTCCCTGATACAACAACCTGGTCGAGCAACAGGTAATCCTGCTCGATATTGATGATCATTTGGTCTGAAATATCAGAAGTATTTATTTCGTAGTAGGAAGTTTTATAGCCCAGACCCTTTACCCCTATAACCAGGGATTCATCTTTGGGAACAGGCAGGTAGAAGATTCCATCCTTATCAGTGGAAACACCTTGCTGGGTCCCTTTAATATACACTGCAGCAAAGGGCACACCCTTTTCTTCATTGATCACTTTGCCCGAAATAATGTGCAGATTGTGGCCTGAGTACAAAGGTGAGATCAGCACACAAAACATGGAAAACATGAAAATTCTTAGATAACTGGTCATTTTAACAGGGATTAAACAGTAAAAACTTAATATTTAACATTAAAGTACTTCTTTGCGTATTTCTGCTCTAAAAAAAAACACTCTTTTCAACTTTCTCAATCATAACTTATCAAGTGGTTTTCAAAAGAGTGTTTCCGGAATTAACAAAATCAGTTTTACTAACATTTAATGGGATTAACTGCTGCAAAATTATACAAGGGTATAATAGTAAACAATCCCCAATAATGGGGATTTTTTACTGTTGTTATCCTAAAAACTAATTAATGGTGGGTGCTTCTTAATAAAAATGTATCGAAGTTGAAGAAAATGCTTAGTGCAATGATTCATTGATCGAACTATCAATTTCCTTCATATTGAAAGGCTTCTTAAAGTATCGATCGATAAGCCCTTCATTGATGGCTTCAATGATCTCTTTGGTAATATCATACCCGGTAAGGAT
>SLIL01000450.1 GCA_007135645.1 Bacteroidales bacterium | reverse complement strand
TTTCTTACCGATACATTAAACTCAAACCCGTTTGGGAGCCTGTAAGTAAACTCTGCATCGGCAAGGAAAAAATGCTTGGACTGGTCTGCTGTGATTTCGTTATAGTAGTGTTCTCCCAAAAACCTCACAAACCATGATTTATTGTGATTTATAGTGCCTGAAAACTTTTGCGAAAGGTTCTGATAGGATGTTTCCATACCGGTATTTTTCATCGTAAGCCAGTTCTGGGAAAAAGAGAATTCGTATGACAGGTTCATCCAGGGGACAGGCCTGCTTGTGATCCTGGGAGAAACATTCCAGGTGTCGGATGAGTAGGGCGATTCTGTCGCATTCTGGAACGTAGCCCCCTCAAACCGGGTAAATGATGAGCGCAGTGACAGTATCCCATTGATGGCATCTGCCCCTTTGCTTATATTTCCATGCAGCATCCACATGTTGTGATGGTAATCCTGCCGGATAAAAGTGTTCAACAGGTAAGGATCCAGGAAAAATACATTGGAAATGCGCGGTGCATACGTCCATGAGCGGGTAACACCTGCATTCCAGAAATGGGCTTTGAGGGGTTGACGGTAGCGGAAGATAAAGGACAGGGACTGGCTGTTGCCTGTTTCAAAATCTGTCAAACCCTGCGAAAGGTTGCGGTAGTTGTTCACTATCAATCCTTCGTGAAAGGACTGCTCCTGCAAAGGACTTTGCACATAGCTCCCAGAAAGGGATGCTGACAATCTCGATGTAAGACGGTATTGTAGAAATAAGCTGGGCGAAAGAAAGAACTTTTCTTCACTTAGTTTGCTGTCAGCTATTTTATCAAAATACCGATAGGGAATAAATGACAGTGGCATTCTGAAACGGGCATCGAAGCGCCCCCTCTTGTACTCCATTGAAGGAGAAGCATAAAGATTCAGGTAACGCATGGTTTCATTGTTTTCCATTCTTCCCAGGGTATCCGCAACGCCTGCCAGGTCACTTTCCATGGACCGGATCATTCCCCTTAGACCTATAGTCATGGAGATGTTTACAGGATTTACAAAATAGGATAAGGAGGTATAGGTATTGGAGTAAAAGGCTGACGATTCAACCTCCTGCCGTTGCACTTCGCCCTCCCGCGTTACGGTGAGCTGCTGGGGTTTAGCCTGGTAAATGTTATACGAGTTTAGCCGGTAGGCCCTGTTGCCATACCTCCTAAGTATCTCCAGATCGTTTGAAAACTGCTGGTGTGGGGTTGAGGCTTCCTGCGAATTGGGAAACGTTCCATCAACGTGAATGTCGATGTCGTTCCAATTTACATCTGCCAGCAACTTGTTTCTGAAATAATAGGTTGGCGTGTTGGCCGTGAGCGTCAAATCGCCCAACAGCCGGTTTTGCCGGGTAGAGGCATTCTCTTCAGCTGCCTCGGTGATAATGGTACCATCTTCAAGAAAATAGGATGTATTGGTGGAATTTTCGAAGTCCAGGCGCTTATTGAGATAGGACACTTGTGAGGTAAGATCGTACTGCTCCCCCACCGACCAAAGGTTGTTGGAACTGAACAGATGGGTATGGTTGAATCGGCTGCGGTAATCGTCGATCTGGCGCAGGTTATCAGGAGAAACCCGTATATAATCTTGCAGACTGTACCCCCTCCTGAGCTGGGCAGGGGAACTGCCCATGGAAAAAGCCCTGATTTCATTGGCAAGGGCATCGCCGGTATTGTTGGATTTGTAAATGTTCAGGGTTTGCGTTTTGGCCTTAAACCGCATGGCAGCCAGTTCCGATTTCCAGAGCCATGGCTCGAATCCTGTCCCGACCCTTATGGTGCCAACCCAGCGGGCTCTGGCATCTTCCCTGAGGCGAATATTGAGGGCAGGGTCCTCGGAAAACGAGATATCCTGCAATGCCCTTATGGGCTGGTGATTTTCCATCACCTCCACACTTGATACGTCTTTCTGGTGGATGGTATTGGTGGCAACCCCATACCTGCTGCCCAGCATATCCCTCCCTTCAATGTAAAACCGATTTATGGCCTGGCCCTGGTATTTTATCTGGCCGCTGGGCTCCACGGTGATGCCGGGCATCCTTTTCAGCACATCGGCCAGGGTCTGGTCTTGTATTTCGGCAAAATCTTCCACGTGATAGATTATAGTATCGCCCCTTTGTTCAATGGATGGCACCTGGAAACGTACCTCCCTAAGCTCGGTTGCCTGCATGGAAAGCTCAACATTGTATTCCAGCCTCCCGGCCACCAAAGCAATAGTCCTGGGAGCGTAACCCATTATGGCAAAATGTATAACGTAATTCTCAGGAAACCGGGTAAGTTGCATTTCAAACCTGCCCTCTGCATTAGTGGTGACAAACCGCATGATCCGGCTTTCACCCTCAGGCCTCAGGCTTACAATGACTCCGGGAATGGGCTCTCGTGTGCCCTGATGGGTTACAACGCCGTTAAGTATCAGGTTTTGCCCGGATGCTTCACATGCAAAGAAAAAAATAAAAATAAGCAGACAGGTAATTCGCATAGTCGGATATTAATAATCTCGTTCGATCAAATCAATCTGTCATTTGTTAATTTTACCTCAGAATTACCAATAA
>SLIL01000345.1 GCA_007135645.1 Bacteroidales bacterium | reverse complement strand
TTATGCTTACCTGATCAGTTCACTGATATCTTTCATAAGCTTGTGGGCCAGGCTTTCCGATTTTACCTCACTGTCACTTTCGGCATAAATACGTATGATGGGTTCGGTATTGGATCTACGCAGGTGCACCCACTCTTTGTCAAAAAGGATTTTTACCCCATCAGTTTTTATGATCTCATGTTTTTGATACTGATCTGAGATTTTCTCAAGGATGCCATTGAGATCAATCCCCTTTGGCAGTTCAATCTTGTGTTTACTGATATGATAGTCGGGCAGATCTTTTTTTAGTCCTACCACGCTTTTTCTGGATTTAGCCAGGTGGGTAAGGAAGAGGGCTATCCCGGTAAGGGCATCACGGCCATAATGAATAGGAGGATAAATAACACCACCGTTTCCTTCTCCTCCAATCACCGCATTTACCTCTTTCATTTTTTCCACTACATTGATCTCACCCACTGCTGAAGGGAAATAGTTTCCGCCATGTTTCTCTGTTACATCTTTCAGTGCCTGAGAGGAGGAAAGGTTGCTTACCGTGTTTCCAAAACTTTGTTGCAACACATAATCTGCAACGGAAACAATTGTATATTCTTCGCCAAACATTTCACCATTATTACACACAATGGCCAGTCTGTCAGCATCCGGATCCAGGGCAAAGCCTACATGGGCAGTGCTTTTGGCTACTTCTTCAGAAATAATGCTCAGGTGCTCGGGAAGAGGCTCGGGATTGTGTGGGAATGAACCGTTTGGATCGCAAAAGAGCTCGGTTACTTTTTTTACTCCCAGTGCTTCCAGCAGCATAGGAACTGCTATTCCGCCCACAGAGTTTACTGCATCTATTACCACATGGAAATCGGCTGCTGCAATGGCATCGGTATCCACCAGCTCCAGGGCCAGGATTTTTTCTATGTGCATTTCAATGGCAGCTTCCTCGTAAACATATTTTCCCAGCTTATCTACCGGGGCAAAGTTGAAATCCGTATCTGATGCATAGCTCATCATCTCCTCGCCCTGGGCACTGTTTAAAAATTCTCCTTTTTCATTGAGTAATTTCAGGGCATTCCAGTTTTTGGGATTGTGACTTGCCGTGATAATGATCCCGCCATGGCATTTGTATTCTCTTACCCCAATGCCCACGGTAGGGGTGGGTACCATCCCTGCGTCAATAATATCAATGCCCAGAAACTGCAGATTCGCCGTAACCAGTTTATTGACAAGCGGCCCTGAAATACGGGCGTCGCGACCAATCAATACCTTTAACCGTTCTTCCGGGAATCTTGCCTGTAACCATCTGCCATAGCCAATGGTGTATTTCATAATATCTGCCGGGCTCAGGCTTTCTCCTGTTTTTCCTCCAAGGGTTCCGCGTATACCTGAAATGGATGTTATTAGTGTCATACGATCTGTTGGTTAATATATTTTAAGAAAGCAAAGATACAGTTTTAATTCTGTCGTATGTAGTTATTTTTGTTTCCAGAATGATATTTTTATGTTTAAATCAGTTTTCAATCGACGAGTCGTTGAGATTTGTTGATTATATATGTTTAAAGCTTTTTATTCCAGCGGTAGGTGAATAATTACGTATTATGATTATCCGTTTTATTGCCAGTAAATATTTCTCAATTTGGCAATACAAGATTATATTGCCGTCCCGTTTTTGGACGGGACGGACTTAAGAAATCATTGAAGAAAAAGCGCTGCGAATTTAATATTGTAGGAAAGATACATTTGATGTCAGCGTTAATACTATTTGAGCTGATTGTTAATGGGACTAAAGTCCCTCCCCGAGTTGCTCATTTTGATCCGTCAGTTAAAACTGACGACAATAGAAAAATAACTCGATAGTACAGAAAATCTAATAACTGGTTATATTTCTTATGTTTTAATTGCATATTAATGGATAAAAAAGATAAAAGCATATGACAATATTAAATTAATTCCACACGTTTATCATATCAAAGCATTATAATTAATTAAAATATCCGGAAAAATGAAGAATCCAATCAGAACCACTTTGTTGCTCAGCGTAATTGTTTTATTACTAACAGGTTGCGAAAAATCGGATGACCAGTCGCGAATTGTATATCATTCTGTTGATAAAGAATATGTATTTATCAGGGATTTACAAACATTATTAAACAGTGATGATGATATTTCCAATTATATTGACAGTATTATCAATGGGTTAATTGATGCAGAGTTCATTTCAACCGGGCAGAAAAAGTTTGATCTGGACAATGATATGAATTTCGATATTGCATTTGAGATCATAGACCTCAACCTTTTTAACCCCAACGGGTTGCCTGAATCATTTGATACACTGGCAGCAAGGGTAGTGCCTTTGTCTGTTGAGATCCTTGACAATTCAACGTTCGGATATCCTGACGCACTGGATGTGGGAGATGAAATATTTAGGGAAGGCCATTGGTCAAAAAACTCAGGTGTTCTGGGAACCTTTGGCAATGCGGGTTTATTCCAGGGGCAGGGTGAAAAGTACCTGGGCATCAGGTTTATAAAAGATGATGATTTTAAGTATGGATGGATTAAGATTTATTGCAGCCAGCACAGCGACACATTGA
>SLIL01000188.1 GCA_007135645.1 Bacteroidales bacterium | reverse complement strand
GCCAGGTCAGCCATTCTCACCGGTATGCATTCATCTACCATTGGAACTCATCAGATGCGCTCACGCACGCAGTTGCCGGATATCATCCCCGCTTATTCCCGGATTTTTCGTGAGGCCGGATACTATACTACCAACAATGTGAAAACAGATTATAACTCCAGTTTTGAGATCAATCGCGACAAGATCTGGGATGAGGTGAGTAATACAGCTCACTACAGAAACCGGGAAGAAGGGCAGCCCTTTTTTGCTGTTTTCAATACGGTGGTAACCCATGAAAGTCGTTTGTCTGACAGCTGGATAGAGCGTTTTTTGAGTGAAGGCGATATCCCGGAGCAACCCCGTGTTAATCCGCAAGAGCTTACCCTTCCACCATACCATCCCGATCTGCCTGAAATACGACAGGACTGGGCGCGCTTTCATGACCTGATAACACTTATGGACAGCATGAAGGGTGATCTGCTGCAAGAGTTGGAGGAAGAAGGGCTGGCTGACAATACCATTATTTTCTTTTATGCAGACCATGGCGGAATGCTGGCACGATCAAAACGCTACATTTATAACGTTGGCACACAGGTGCCTCTTCTTGTTTACCTGCCGGAAAAGTGGCGCCATCTTTCGAAGGTAAAGCCCGGAGGCACTGAAAGCCGCATGGTGAGCTTCGTTGACCTGGCTCCAACGGTTCTTTCTATAGCCGGGATTGAGGTGCCTGAGGTAATGCAGGGGCAACCTTTCCTTGGACAAAAAATTGAAAAAGGGCCGGAATTAGTATTCTTTTACCGCGACAGGATGTCGGAGCGATACGATTTCTCCAGGGCTGTTACAGATGGCCGGTATTACTTCATCAGGCATTTTAACCCGCACAGGCCTGAAGGGCGCGATACACGTTACGGGCCCAGAATGCATTCCGGTTGGAGAGCCTGGGAGGAAGCCTTTGAGCAGGGGCTGCCCAATGAAGTGCAGTCCCGTTTTTTTCAACCTAAAAACGTTGTTTATCTCTTCGACACGCAGAACGATCCATGGCACATAAACGACATTGCCGAAGACCGGTCACAACGCCGCAGGATCAGGCACCTTTCAGATGCTCTTGACCATTGGATGATCGAAACCCGCGACATAGGACTAATACCTGAACCCATGTTCCATCAACTGGCAGGCCCGGGATTTAACCACCCAACCATTTATGACTATGCCCAAAGTCAAGACTACCCCATTGAGATCATCCTGGATGCTGCCAAAACAGCAGCAGAAGGTAAAGATGAACACTTAGCCCTGTTTCTTGATCACATTTCCCATAGCCACCCCGTTATGCGTTTCTGGGGAGCTTACGGATTGTTTCAGGCAGGTGTGAATGATCCTGCAGTAACAGATGCACTCTTGCAAATGGCGAAGGATGATGAGTTTGTTGCCAACCGGATTATGGCCGGCCAGGCCCTTGCCTTGTGTGGCGAACCGGACACTGCTTTTGAAAGCCTTATGGAGGAAACCCGCAACGCTAAAGTAGGATATGTCATGCTACAGGCTGTCAATGCCCTTCAATACAGTAAAACCGACGACAGGATCACTTTGGAAGACTGGAAGTATTTCAGGGAAATGGTGTTTGAAGATGATGATTATGGGATCCAGTTTGCACACCGTATTATTGATGATGCCATTGAGCTTTATCCTGATAGGCGTAGGGTGTATTGATACAAAGTCCCCCTTTAACTAATAATCAACTAACTTACAAATAAACATATCATGAAGAGATTAAAACTAATCCTGGTATTGACAGCAATCCATTTCATATTTATTCCTGCAGTGCTTGCAGAAATAAAACTACCTGCCATTGTATCATCTGATATGGTTTTGCAGCGTAATACAACCGTTGTGCTCTGGGGATGGGCCAACTCCAGGGATAGAATTACTATTGAAACATCATGGGAAGCAGGGAGGCATGAAACCAGGGCTGACCGTGATGGCAACTGGAGAGTTGAAGTAGAAACCACCAACAGCAAGGAGCCACAGACGATTTCTATCAGTAGTAATTCTTCGGAAATTACACTGGAGAATATTCTTTTTGGGGAAGTGTGGCTTTGTTCCGGGCAATCTAACATGGAACAGCCTATAATAGGTTTCAACGGAGAACCAACCTTTGGTTCAAACATGGCCATCGCCAATTCCCACAATCCTGATTTACGTCTTTTTACGGTTGAAAGGTCAGCATCAAAGACACCAGAAAAGGATGTTGAAAAATACCGGGCCTGGCAAGAAGCATCACCCGGTAATGTTGCGAACTTTAGTGCCATAGCTTATTTCTTTGGCCAACAACTTCAGGAAATTTTAGATTGCCCGGTGGGGATCATACACACATCATGGGGAGGAAGCTCGGTTCAGGCATGGATGAGCGAAGAAGTATTAGGTCAATACCAGGAAATAGACCTGGATGATTTAGATATTACTGTAAGGACAAATCAAACCCCTACAGTGCTGTATAATGCGATGATCAATCCTTTGATCCCCTACACCATAAAAGGCGCACTCTGGTATCAGGGTGAGTCTAACCGATTAGAACCCGGCTATTATAAACAGCTTTTCCCGGCTATGGTGCAAGATTGGCGCACACGATGGG
>SLIL01000338.1 GCA_007135645.1 Bacteroidales bacterium | reverse complement strand
GCAAAAGGGGAGCAAATCGCCCGTGAGCAGCTCAATGCCGGATGCTGTTTTGTTAATGATTTTGTAAAATCCGATCCGCGCCTTCCCTTTGGAGGTATAGGTCACAGCGGCTACGGGCGCGAGCTCTCCTACCTGGGGATCAGGGAGTTTACAAACATTAAAACGGTAGTTGTTGCTTAAAATTAAATATTCATTCTTCAGGAGGATGCCTTGGATTTCTCTGCTTCTTTTTCAGTACTTCCGTAACCAAAAAGTTTCTTGTTTTTGATAAATGAGGAAACGTATTTGGGTACCATGTTTTCCCATTCAGGATCATTGGCCATAAGCTTTGCCAGTACCTTGTAGGAAAAGAACGGCAGGATCTCTTTACGGTAATTGGGGATATCAAGGATCAGGCCTGATTCCAGCAAATGCTGGTAAAGGAACCGGACATCTTCTTCCACCGGGAGATTTTTGGTAGTCAGAATATTGTGCGTTTTCTTCTGGCGCCCCGGGTAAAGATATACTTTCAGATTTTCCATGAACAGCCTTCCAAAAGCCTCAAGGATACCTCCCTTCAGGTGCTTGTAATATTGTTTCTCGAGGATCTTCTGGAAGGTTAGTGCCCCGATGACCATCCGGATATTCCTGATCCTGTAATTGGCAAACCAGCTGGCGATCTTGTAAAACTCTTTAAAATTAGTGATCATCACATTTTGCCCCATTCCACAGAGGATATCAACCCGTGCAAGAAAGTCCCGTTCATCAAACACCCCTTCTTCCATTAGGTTTTTCAGGGTCATTTCGCATAAAACAACAGTATTTTCCTTGTCAAAACCCACCTCCTTTTTAAAAAGGCCAAATCCGGTTTTGAGCATATCAAAACCAACATAGGTAATGGGCCTGAAGCTGCCACGGAGCAGCATCACATTTTTCTTGTAAAGCAGCTCTGAAGGTGGTTTTACATTGCCATAGCGATCAAACATGGTTACAGCAGTCATGTTGTTTTTTACCAGCTGAACCGCCAGCAGGCGATTATCCACGTATGCCAGGTCGGGCCCGCGCATGCTTATCATATCGATCTCTACACGATCTTCCAGGTTCAGATCCACAAGGGATTTGAGGAAGCTGTTGGGGTACTGATAATTGTAAAAGCAGGCATAAATAAGATTAACGCCCAGGATACCAAGGGTTTTCTGCTGAAGCAGGTTATCGTTCTCCAGCAATTTTACATGCAACACCACATCGTTGGGCGGTGAGTTGGGTTTGATCTGAAACCTCACCCCCAGCCAGCCATGCCCCTGGTTGGTTTTGCGATAGTTTATGGTAGTAACCGTATTGGCAAAGGCAAAAAACCGGGTATCTTCACTGCGCTTTCCACTGAGCAACTTTACCAGGTTGCTGTATTCAATATCCAGCATCTGCATGAGCCGCGATTCCGACACATACCTGCCTTTGGGGGTCTTGCCATAGAGGGTATCGCTGAAAATCATATCGTAGGCTGAAATGGTCTTGGCCACCGTACCCGAAGCCCCACCCGACTGAAAAAAGCAGCGTGCCACCTCCTGCCCCCCTCCGATCTCGGCAAATGAACCGTATATCGTATCATCCAGATTGATAAATAAAGCCTTGCGGTTGGCATCAAATACTTCGCGCTCTATTGAATTGTTATTTTCGGTCATGAAACTGCTTTCAATTTACTTGGATTTCTTTATCATACGTACTACTAACCAATATACGAAAATAAAGTTTTTTTTGGGTAAAATATTTTTGTTTAAGGACGCTCTAATTTAACCCAATTTAATTTTTTCAGCATCATAAGATCAATTCTTATTTATATATTTGCATATATGGATACACGACAAGAATTAAGGTTCAAAAAACTTGAAACAGCACCTGAGAACAATGGGATCAGGAAGCTCATTCAATCTCAGCATCTCAGGAAATCTTTACTTTATATAGTGCTTGGTGCAATTGCCGGCTTTGGCTTTTTCTATTTTACTGAAGGCCAGCAGTTGAACACGTGGCAATTCAGCGATTCGCTGAGCAGTGTTTTTATGGGGGCATTCCTGGGATTCTTTATCACCAACAGCCCATGCGCCCGCAACCGATGCTGAAGCTTCACCTATAGCTGCTTTCTGTTTTCAAACTACCATGCTTCAGACAATTCTTTTTATCTTTGAGAATATCAACCTTGATAATTCTCATCAGCAATGACTTCTGCCCGATTCATCCTTGATGTCCACCTGGGAAAACTTGCCCGGCTCCTCCGTATGACGGGCTTTGACACCCTCTACCGCAACGACCTGGACGATCCGGAGATCATCCAGATCGCCGAAGAAGAAAACAGGATCGTGCTCACCCGTGACCGGGGTATCCTGCGAAACAAAAGGGTAAAGAATGGCCATTTCGTGGAATCGCGCTATGCGAAAGAACAATTACGCGAAATCTTCGAAGCATTCAACCTCAAGGACTCCATACAATTCTTAAGCCGTTGCATTGCCTGCAATGGAACCATTGCAGAAGTAAGTAAAGAAGCCATTGAGCAGGAACTTCTTCCCGGGACCATGCAGTACTTTCATGAGTTTTTTAAATGCCTGGATTGCGGTAAGATCTACTGGGAAGGATCACACTTT
>SLIL01000449.1 GCA_007135645.1 Bacteroidales bacterium | reverse complement strand
TGAAAGATCCTATAATCTTTCCAGTGAAGCATTTAACCTTTCAGAAACCCTTGATTATGAACCGGGTAAAGCTCAAAGTTATTGGTTGACAGCTCAGTATTACAGTTACCAGGAAAAATATGAAGAGTCAATCCGAAATTTCACATTAGCAATAGAATTGTTTGAAAAGCTGGATGACCCTTCGGGGCTTGCTGTTTCCTATAACAATCTTGGAGCAATCCTTCAATTAAAAGGACACTACCAGCAGGCACTGGAAAATTACTTCAAAACACTCAGGCTTAATGAAATGCTGGGCGATGAGGCGGGAATGGCCACAGCTTACAATAATATTGGCCTTATTTATCACTATTTCGCAGATCAGTCAAGAGCAATAGAGTATTATCAAAGATCATTGGAAATAAGTTATAATCTGAATGATATAAGGGGCAGGGCATTGGCTTACAATAACCTGGGTACCGTATTCCAGGAAAATGAGGATTATCTGGATGCAAAAGAGCATTATTCCAGATCTCTGGATTTATATACAGAACTCAATGACTCCATAGGGATACTGTTGGGCAATCTTAACCTGGGCAGTATCCATTCGGCAATGGGAGAATATGAGCGTGCATTGGAATTATTTTATGCCGGGCTGCAAATGAGTATTGGATTGGGGTCTAAATCCTATCAGGGTTGGTATTACCTTGGGCTGGGGCAACTATTCCACGAAAAGAATAAGTCGGACAAAATGCATTTTTATGCTCAAAAGGCTTTTGATGCCGGCAAGGAGATCTCTGAGGCAGAACTTATGCTGGAAAGCTCATGGCTATTGTCGGAAAGTTTTGCCAAAAGAGAAGAATTCCAGCAGGCTTACAAATATCATGTCTTATATAAGTCTCTTACCGACAGTCTGCTGGATATTGACAACATCCGAAGGGGGATTGGGCAGGAATATGAGTACCGGCATGAACGGGAACTGGAACTAACCCGCAATGAGCAGGAAATGAGGGATGCCATCATGCAGGCCGAAATTGACAGACAAACCATGATCCGGAATACAGCCATGATCGCTTTTGTGGTTGTAGCTGTATTGCTGCTGATTATTCTACGTTCATACCGGTTAAATAAGTATGCCAACTTGGAGCTGAAACATCAGAAAAATGAGATTGAAGAAAAGAAAACCATCCTTGAGGAGCAAAACCATATTATCAGGCAAAGTAAAGATAAATTCGATGCTGTGCTTGCGGCGATTCCCGACCTGATGTTTGTACAAAATTCAGAAGGGATATTTCTGGACTATTTTTCAACAAGAAATGAACTGCTGATGGTTGCACCCAATGAAATTATTGGGAAAAGCATGTACGATATTTTTCCGGGAAATACTGCAGATGAGATTGGAAGAGCTTTTGAAAATGCACGTATTAACAAGTCTGTGGAATCTGTTGAATATGTATCAGATCTTCCCCAAGGAGAAAAGTTTTTTGAAGCACGCATAGTGCATTTTGAAAGTGATAAATATTTAAGCATCGTGCGAGATATCAGCGACAGGATTGTGGCTGAAAAAGAAAGGGAGGTTCAGGAAGAGCTGCGCAAAAAAGTTGTTCTGGCAGAAGAGTCCCTTCGGTTTAAACAGAATTTTCTGGCCAATATGAGCCATGAGATCCGTACACCCTTGTCAGGGATCCTGGGAATGGCCGATATACTCAGTAATACTGAGCTTGATGAGCAACAGGAAGATTATGTGAGTACCATCCTGCAATCGGGAGAAAATCTAAGGGAGATTATCAACATGGTGCTGGATTATTCAAAAATTGAAGCAGGAAAATTATTCCTGAGCAGGAGACCTTTCGCGCTGCGAAATATTGCGGAGAATGCAGAAAAGCTGTTTAAAAGCATCTGCAAAAAACCCATTGAATTCAGCCATACCATTGATCCTGAACTGCCATTGTTTATGGAAGCCGATGAGTTAAGAATAACGCAGGTGGTAAGCAATATCATTTCTAACGCTGTAAAATTTACCAGTAAGGGGCATATCAAGCTTTTGGCTGAACAGGTTAATAAAAATCCAACCCAAGGACGCATTGAAATTAAAATCACCATTTCTGACACCGGAAAAGGGATAGCAAAAGAAGCCATTGATAAACTGTTTCAACCATTCTCGCAGATTGAAGATATTGATACCCGCCACTTTGAGGGAACAGGGCTTGGGCTGGCTATATGCAGGGAAATTGTAGAGATGCACGGAGGAAGGATCGGAGTGGATAGCCAGTTTGGCCGTGGAAGTAGTTTCTGGTTTACCTTCCAGGCAACTGTAGCCACATCTGACCAGAGGGAGCAAAAAGCAAAAATTATGCTTCCTGCTGAAAACAGGGGAAATCTGAGAATTTTGCTTGTGGAAGACAAACAGGTGAATCAAAAGGTAATTACTCTGATTCTAAAATCCCTGGGACATAAGATAACGATTGCTGAAAATGGATTGAAAGCCCTGGAAGTGTTTCATCCTGATCACTTTGATCTGGTGCTGATGGATATTCAAATGCCTGTAATGGATGGCATCACTGCCACTAAAAACCTGAGGCAAAAATACACCTCCCTTCCACCAATCATAGGTCTGAGTGCCAATGCCTTTGAAGGCGACCGCGAAAAATACATGGGGCAAGGACTG
>SLIL01000228.1 GCA_007135645.1 Bacteroidales bacterium | reverse complement strand
CTTGGCTGGGGCTCGAACCCAGGACCCCATCCTTAAAAGGGATGTGCTCTACCAGCTGAGCTACCAAGTCAGCGGCCATAAAAAAGTGACTTGGCTGGGGCTCGAACCCAGGACCCCATCCTTAAAAGGGATGTGCTCTACCAGCTGAGCTACCAAGTCAATTTGATCAGGCTTTTCAAAGATTTTCA
The DNA here is from genome assembly GCA_007135645.1 of Bacteroidales bacterium. Taxonomy (GTDB): domain Bacteria; phylum Bacteroidota; class Bacteroidia; order Bacteroidales; family UBA7960; genus SKVR01. Next base: position 10,351 of record SLIL01000228.1, on the reverse strand, counting down.
AAAAAATGACCTTGTTTTTTTGAGAGTGCAAAGGTACTCCCTATTCTTAAAAATCCAAAGTTTTTTCGGCTTTTTCAGGATATTTTTTCCCGACACAAATTCAAAAACCTGAACAACAAGCTATTCAAGCACTTCATGCCTTGAGAAAGCAAATTCTTTTTTAAACATTTTGCGATAAGTGATCAAAGTAAATACTCTGTTTTTGGTCAAAATCATTTCCACAATCCGTATCATCTTGGGATTAAAATCACCAATCCATGCTATGTACATGTCTTCATACTTTGTGGTTTTATTTACTGCTTTCTGGATTGAAAGGATCAATCCACTTTCCACTCCTTTGTTGCGGTATTCAGGCACAATCCCAAAAACAATCCCGTAAACCGTTGTGCATTTGCCACGCAGTTTGTGATAGAGAAACTTCAGTTTACCCATCAGGTTCAGCTTTCCTCCCACATACCTGAAAAGCTCATTGAGCTCGGGTATACCCACAAAAATGGCAATGGGTTTGTTGTTGTGATAGGCAAAGATCACCAGGTCCTCATCGGCCACTGGCTTCATGCTTTTAAATGTCTGAATGGCCTGTTCGCGGGTCATGGGTTTGAAATGTTTATGCACATCTCTCCACGCCTCATTGTAAATGGTCATGAAATCTTCGGCATATTTTTCCAGTTCCTTCATTTTCATGGATGTAAAAACATATCCCTGGGTGCGGGTCAGCCGCTCAAAGTTGCGATGAACCAGCGGCGGAATTTCCGTATGACGGCTAAGCCCATATACATACTGTTTGTAATAATTCTTAAACCCGTAATCTTCAAAAAGTTTCCTGTAGTAAGGTGGATTATAATTGAGTAAATAGGGCGGTGGAGTGGAAAAGCCGTCTACCAGCAATCCCCAGTAGCGGTCTTTTTCACCAAAATTAATGGGCCCGTCCATCGCCTCCATACCCCTCTCCTCCAGCCAGTTTTTGGCCGTGTCAAACAACAGGTTGGCGGCAGATGAATCATCAATACACTCAAAAAAGCCCATCCCTCCGGTAGGGTGCGTGTAAGTATACGCCAGCTGGCGGTTTATAAAAGCCGCCACACGACCAATCAACCTGTTGTCTTTGTCCTTTAATACCCATCGGGAAGCAATGCCAAATTCAAAGTATTTATTTTTTGACGGATCAAAAACGGCCTCAATATCCTTATCCAGGTGACAGATCCAGTTGGGATTATTTTTGTAGAGCTCGCGTGGCACCTGAAGGAATTCTTTTTTCTGACTTTTAGTTTTTACTTCTGTAATGTGCATGCCTGTTAGCTTTATTTTAAAGGTTTTTGCCCAATGCAATGGGGAATAATTGTAATTTCACATTGTAAAACATTAGAACCCGACAAAATTAATCTTTTAGTACTAACCAATGGAATCAGCAGCAGATAAAGTAGTAATTGTTACCGGTGCGTCATCGGGAATAGGCTTATGCATTGCAGACAAAGCAATGCGATTGGGCATGAAGGTGGTCATGGCAGCCCGCAACCTGGATGCCATGACTGAGCACGTAAAAGAGCAAAACTGGCAACCAGAACGCTTTTTACTGGTAAAAACAGATGTTTCCAGAGAAGAGGATTGCAAAGATCTGATCCAGAAAACCATTGATAAATTCGGCACCATTGATATCCTGGTCAACAACGCCGGGATCAGCATGAGGGCATTGTTTGCAGACCTTGACCTCGCCGTGCTGAAGAAGCTTATGGATGTAAATTTCTGGGGCACTGTTTACTGCACCCATTATGCCTTGCCCTGGCTGCTGAAATCCAGGGGAAGTGTTGTGGGAGTATCTTCCATTGCGGGATACAAAGGGCTGCCGGCACGTACCGGATACTCTGCCTCCAAATTTGCCATGCACGGGTTCCTGGAGTCGCTTCGTGTGGAAAATCTCAAAACCGGCCTGCATGTTCTGATCGCATGTCCGGGGTTTACGGCATCCAACATCCGGAAAACGGCTCTCGGCTCCGATGGTTCACAGCAGGGCGAATCGCCCAGGGACGAACAATCCATGATGCAACCCGAAAAAGTTGCAGAGCTTATTCTTAAAGCCACCCTAAAAAGAAAAAACAACCTTACCCTTACTACCCAGGGGAAGACCACCGTTTGGCTCAACAAATTCTTTCCCAAACTTACCGATAAAATTGTTTTCAACCATATGGCCAAAGAGCCGGATTCACCATTTAAATAACCAATCAAAAAAACGATACACTCAAAGAAAAAAAATCTTACGTTTGTTAATCATTTAACTGCAATGGATAACCTCAACAATAAAAACTCAAAGCTATGGAAATGAACAATTTAGAAATTAAGCCCTTAACAGGTTTCGGAGAATTAAAATTCGGCGCTGATCAGTCAGAAGTGGAAAACTACCTGGGCGAGCCCGAAGAAAAGGAAGATCTGCCCGGCGAAGAAGATGAATCTGATGCCGAAGTATGGAGCTTCTGGGAAGCAGGACATACGGTATTTTTTGAAAAAGACCTTAACAATCGTTGCACATGTTTTGAAACAGACAACAACAATGCAGTGCTGTTTGGGAAAGAGGTTTTTGAGATGAATGAAGCCGCTATTACCGAACTTATGAAAGCCAACGGCTTCAAGGAGCTTGATACCGAAAACGAAGAGTGGGGCGAAAGAAGAGTGTCTTTTACCGATGCAGTTATGGATTTCTATTTTGAGGATGACAAACTCATCAGTGTAAGCTGGGGGGTTATGATCGACCTGGAGTCTGATGAGGCGAAGTGGCCGGAGTAAATATCAATGGTTAATGATTAATGGTTAATGGTTAATCCAATCAGCTGAACAACTGAATAACACAATAACCTAATAATTCAATAACCAAATAACTCAATAACCCATTCAATCTTGCGAATTCCGCTTCAATTCACTAAATCACAAATCATAACTCATAAATCAAAAATAACCCAATAACGAACAACTATCATCCACCATGCTATACCCTTTAAAGTTTAAACCTATTTACAAAGATAAGATCTGGGGTGGAACCCGGCTAAAATCACTGTTTAACAAGGATTTTTCGCCATTGCCCAACTGTGGCGAATCATGGGAGTTGTCGGGGGTAGAGGAAAACCTTTCGGTGGTCAGCAATGGGTTCCTCCAGGGGAATACCATCAAAGAGGTCATAGAGATTTATATGGGGGAGGTAGTTGGTGAACGGGTTTTCAATAAATACGGGCACGATTTCCCGCTACTGATAAAGCTGCTGGATACAGAAAGCTATTTGTCTATCCAGGTACATCCTGACGACAGTTATGCCCTTAAACATCACAATTCATTGGGAAAGACCGAAATGTGGGTGGTGCTGGATGCAAAGCCCGGCGCAGAGATCATTACAGGGTTTAACCGTGAGGTAAACAAGGAGGTGTATCTTGAGCATCTCAACAATGGCAAGTTGAAAGAGATCCTCAATGTTGAAACTGCCAGCCCGGGCGATGTGTTTTATCTGCCCGCCGGCCGTATTCATGCCATTGGTGCAGGCATAACACTGCTGGAGATCCAACAAACCTCTGATGTAACCTACCGCGTATATGACTGGGACCGGAAGGATGAAAACGGCAATTACAGGGAGCTGCATACCGACAGGGCACTGGAAGTGCTTGACTTCAACAAATACGACCAGTACAAAACGCCCTATACGCTGGAAGAAAACAAGCCAAGTGAACTGGTGAAGAGCCCATTCTTCAATACAAGGATGATGGAGTTTAACCGAGACCGTGAAATAGACTACAGCTTCCTGGATTCATTTGTGCTATTGTGCTGCATTGAAGGCAACTGCATTATCAACTATGAAGGTGGACTGGAAGTGTTGCAGGCCGGAGAGATTGCATTAGTTCCCGCTGAACTCAAAAACATCACCCTTACTCCGCAAGGTAGTTGCAGAATAGTGGAAACCTATATCGGGTAAAGTATTTGCAGTATTGAGTCCACTCCGAAAAGTACAATACCCCCCATCCCCCTATGAGGGGGACCTCGCAACCTGCTGAATTTATATGAGTTATAAAGGGCTGTTTTATCAATAGCGTTAAAAAAAAGACTTTCCAGGGTGCACTCAGTATTAATTTTTGGGGAAATAATACTGGATGCAGGTGGTTGCATTCCTGCCTCCGTTTTTGGTAGAATCAGGGCTAGATCTTTTCTTCACCCGGTACCCCAAAGATCTCTCCGATCACTCTGGTGCGGTGGTCAAAAATATAATCCAGCCTGCGCTTTACAATCAGGTTATTGAGCATGCTCCCTATCCAGCCGTAAAAAACCTTGTAATGCACCGAGTCGGTCATCATGATCTTTCCGTCACCAAGATCTTCCAGGTAGTGTTTGTGATGCCAGAACAAGAATGGCCCCATTCGTTGCTCATCAACAAAGAACAAGGGTTCACGGGCATGTGTGATCTCTGTAACCCATGAGAATGGGATCCCGAAAAAGGGCCTTACCTTGTAAGTTATGATCTGGCCGGCATGCAGTTCCCGTGGCCCACTTACCGAAGTTATGTCAAAACCCATAAAGCCAGGAGTGATCACCTTCAGATTCTCTGGTTTAGTAAAAAATTCCCATGCCTTATCCATGGTAGTGGTCAAAACCTGCTTGCGGTATAAATGATGAAGAGCCATTGTATGTAATTTTTTCTGAGTTTATTTTTGAAACCAATTGCATTGTCCTGGTTCTAAAAATCTTTAACTACCGGTAAAACAAGACAATGCAGTTCCCAATAATCGAAATAAACTCATTACATACCATTTTGTTCAGCCAAAACACCAGGCTACCATTTACATGAAGGGCATTCTGAATATCAAAAAAAAGCTACCTGATTTAAACCAGGTAGCTCACAAATAGAATGTATCCCGGAATATTGCCGCCGATTATTGATTGTTCTTTTCAATTTTGGCCCATGAGTCGCGCAGGGTAACGGTACGATTGAATACCATTTTCTCATCGGTGCTGTCAGGATCAACCACAAAATATCCCAGCCTTTCAAACTGGAATGATTTCCCTGGCCTGACACCAATCACTACAGGCTCGGTATAACCAGTAACCACTTTCAGGGAATCCGGATTGAGAAATTCCTTGAAATCTTTTTCTGTGTTCTCGGGTTGTGGCTCGGTAAACAGCCTGTCATACAACCTTACTTCTACTTCTTCAGCATGAGAAATACTTACCCAGTGCAGGGTGCCCTTCACCTTTTTGTCTGATGGTAAACCGCTTTTGGTCTCAGGAAAATAGGTACAATGGATCTCGGTGATGTTGCCCTGATCATCTTTTTCCACCGAATCACAACGAATGATATAAGCATACTTAAGCCTGACTTCTTTTCCAGGAGAGAGACGGAAGTACTTTTTAGGAGGATCTTCCATAAAATCCTCACGCTCAATATACAACTCCTTGCTAAAGGCCACCATTTTATAGCACGATTCGGGATCTTCCGGGTTTACTTTAACCGGAAGCTGTTCGCTCTTATTATCGGGGTAGTTATCGATGATGAGTTTCACGGGGTTGAGTACCGTCATTACACGCGATGCTTTTTTGTTGAGCTCCTCACGGATGAAGTACTCGAGCAAAGAGAGTTCGATCACATTGTTTCGCTTGGCAACCCCTACCCTGTCGGCAAAAGCTCTTATGGCCGATGGAGTGTAGCCACGTCTGCGCATTCCTGAAACGGTGGGCATCCGGGGATCATCCCAGCCATTGACATGGTTTTCTTCCACCAGCTGCAGCAGCTTCCGTTTGCTCATTACGGTATAACTAAGGTTGAGGCGGGCAAACTCATACTGACGTGGGCGATCCTCTGTAATATCCAGGTTATCCAGGAACCATTCATACAGGGGCCTGTGCACTTCAAACTCAAGGGTGCAAATGGAGTGGGTGATCCCTTCAATATAATCACTTTGCCCGTGAGCCCAGTCATAGGTAGGATAGATACACCACTTATCACCCGTACGATGATGATGAGCATGCATGATGCGGTACATAACCGGATCGCGCATATGCATATTTGGCGAAGTCATATCAATCTTTGCCCTCAATACTTTCGCCCCTTCTTTGAATTCACCTTTTCGCATTTTTTCGAACAGCTCAAGGTTTTCCTCAACGCTGCGATCGCGCCAGGGGCTCAATACACCCGGTGTTTGTGGCGTGCCACGCCCTTTGCTCATCTCCTCCGCCGACATCTCACAAACAAAGGCTTTTCCCTTTTTAATCAGATACACAGCAAACTCGTACAACTTCTCAAAATAATCACTGGCATACATTACCGGCTCTTCCCACTGGAAACCAAGCCACTTTACATCTTCCTTAATGGCATCCACATACTCTGTACTCTCTTTGGTAGGATTGGTATCGTCGAAACGCAGGTTGGTTTTGCCGTTGTATTTTTGGGCAAGCCCAAAGTTCAGGCAGATGGATTTGGCGTGTCCGATGTGGAGATAACCATTGGGCTCAGGGGGGAACCGTGTAAGAACCTTGCCCTGGTGCTTATCCGTTTTAAGATCGTTTTCTATAATCTGTTCGAGGAAGTTCAGGGAAGCTTTGTTCTCTGTATTGTCTTTGGTGGGTTTGTCCATTGTGAATGATTTTAAGTGAAAATTCTCAGCAAGCTGCAAAAGTAAATAATTTATGCTTTGGTCAAACCTGATGCCTGGGGTTTGTTTCTTCCATTTGCAGGCTTACACACTCCATTTTTCCTCCCATGGGAGGGTGCTTTTTGCTTATTTTAATGTTTACATGTCTTATGGCTTCAAACTTTTTCATCAGGGCATCGATGATCCTGCGTCCGACATGCTCAAGCAGGTGACTCTTTATAGTCATTTGCTCACTAACAATACCGTAGGCTTCCTGATAGTTGAGGGTATCCTTAAGCTTGTCAGACTTCTCAGCTTCAAAAGTGTCAGTATCGATCTCCAGGTTCACTACAAATTGATTTCCGATGATTTGTTCCTCTTTGAAACAGCCATGATAGGCAAAGAACTCCATGTTCTCCAGCAGTATTTTTGACATAGGAATAATTTTTAGGTTTTTAAATGACAAACCTAATAAAATTTTTCGGTTACTCCCTTTGATCTCCGTACATAATGGCCGTGATATAATGAACAACCTGATCTGATGGGGATACCTGGCCTGAGTGCCCGCGGCTTATGACCTTTGCTTCTGGTTTTTGAAGGGATAATGATGCCAGCTCTATCAACGTCATGATGGGGCCGTAACCGCAAATGGAAATATCGTTGGAGCAAACCTCAGAAAAAACTCCCTGGACATCCAGACTCAGAATCTTATCCAACACTCTGTCATCGGCTTCTTTACCTCTTTGGGGAGAAACGTAATGCGAAAAATCAGAAGAAGCAATAAAAGCAATTTCCTTATTCAATTTGCGGCTTGCCACATGGATTTTGCGGGCCAGCTCCGCGGCGTAATGAGGGGTTTGATCGCGCATACAAACAGGCAGCACAGAAAACGGTGTTTTCATGAAGTATTGCAGCAGTGGAAGCATCACCTCGGCGGAGTGCTCCACCCGATGCGACTCAGAAGCCACTTCGATGCCCAGCAATGGATAGAAATCGTGATCAACCCTTACATCTCCCAGGGGCGTTTCCCATTCATGATGCATATCCAGAGCAACCGAAGGACCATACCCATAATGATTGGGACAGGCAATAATAATAGTATCGGGGGCAGGTTTTCTTGCAGCAAGAAGCCTGAAAAAAGGAACTGCATGCTGTGCTGAATAGATGTACCCTGCATGGGGTACCACTGCTCCCAGAAGGGTTTTGTTTTCAGGAATCTCTTCCTGAGTGGGAGTTTCACGATCTGTTTTATTTATCAGGGTCTCCAGGTCTTCCCTCTCCGAGGGATAAAACCGGCCGCTTACAGCGGGTTCTCTTATCAGCGTTTCCATAACCTTTAATTTTTGAATACGTTGAAACTGCATCCGTTACAATACCCCTGTTCATCAGCGTTGACTACCTTACTTGCATAACCCTTTCTGCTTATGATCAAACGTCCGCACCCCTGACAGTAAGTATTTTGCGCATCCTCCACAGGACTGATATTCCCAGGATAAACAAACGTCAGGTAATCCTTTGCTATTTCAACGAATTCCTCGATAGTATTTTCGGGTGTTGGAGCGAGCAGAAGCCTGTAATGGGGAAAGCTTCGGTTTATATGCAATGGAGTAAGATCTCCTGCTTCCTCCCTGATCCATTGGAGCATATTGCGAAAATCTTCAACATCGTCGTTAAAACCCGGAATGACCAGGAAGGTTATCTCAAGATGAATCTGCTTTCGGGCTATTGCTTTAATGGTTTTTAATACAGGTTTGAGTGTACCGTCGGTTACCTCTTTGTAAAATCTATTGGTGTAGGCTTTCAGATCAATATTGAACGCATCGGTTACTTCCATCAGTTGCTCCAGGGGTTCAGGGTTAATATACCCATTGGAGACCACTACATTTTTCAGCCCTTTCTCCTTTGCAAGCATCGCTGTATCCATTACAAACTCAAAACCCACCAGGGGCTCATTGTAAGTATAGGCAATTCCGGCATTATTACTTACCAATAGAGCACGATCCACCACATCTTTTGGGGTAAACATCTCATACACTTCATTCCCGGCACTTACCTGCGAAATATGGTGATTCTGGCAAAAACTGCAGCTCAGATTACATCCCCATGATCCTATGGAAAGGATTCTTTTACCGGGTCTGAAATGATAAATGGGTTTTTTCTCAATGGGATCAATATGCAATGCAGAAAGCTTACCATAAGAATCAGAATACAGATCACCTTCCCTGTTGATTCGGACACCACATTTGCCCTTATCGCCCGGATTTAATTTGCAAAAATGGGGACAAAGCTGGCAGATTACTGAGTTTTCTGCTTCTCTGGTATAATAGGAAGCTCTTTGCATGAAAGGAATTTTAACCTTATAAAAGTAACCAAACCCATTGTAAATGCCAAATTTTTTAAGGCAAATTACATGACGGATCTACTAAGTCCATCAATACGCCCATAGAGTTACATTCAGATAACGGATTCTCTTCCGAATATGCGGGTCCATAACAGCAGTCCGGGGGTATTAAAAAAACAGGGCAGTTAATACAAAGAATTCAGAACAACTTTTGAACTAATTCCTGAAAATCTTCTTCTTCCAGTGGTTTGGTAAGGTATTCATCTAGTCCAAGCTTCATAAATTTTTCCCTGTCGCCTTTAAACGCATTGGCACTCAGGCCCACAATCGGGGGTAAGTCCGAATACATTTCCCTCAGTTTTCCTGCTGCAGTAACACCGTCCATAACCGGCATCTGGATATCCATTAGAATAAGGTCATATTTACGGGGTTCGTACTTATCAAGCGCATCTTTCCCGTTTACCGCGATCCCAACATCATGACCCAGTCCCTTTAGCATCAGTGACAAAACCTTACGATTTAACTCTTTATCCTCCACCAGTAAAATATGCAGCTTCTTCTTATCACCTGAGGCCTTTTCTGCTGTATTCTTTCCGGGATCAGTCAAAACTCTCACAATTCTTGCTTTTATGGTAAACCAGAACTGGCTCCCCTCCCCCACTATACTGTTTACTCCTATCTCACCCTGGTGCATGGTTACAATTTCCTTGCTGATGGACAGCCCCAGTCCGGTGCCTTCAATAGTATCCAGCTCATCTTCGTGCAATTGTGTAAATGGTTTAAATAACTTCCTCATCCGTGATGCAGAAATCCCCTTTCCGGTATCTGAAACAACAAACTTCAGAACAGCATACCGATTATCATCAGGTTCCTTTTCAAGATGAGCAGTAAGTTCAATAACGCCCTTTTCGGTGAACTTTACTGCATTGGACAAAAGATTTCTGATCACCTGCCCTACTCTAAGGGCATCTGCTTCGATAAACCCTGGAAGATTACGATCCACATGCATCTTCATCTCTACGCCGGGGCGGGTACTTTTGGAGTAAAGTCCCATGGCTGATTGCATTACAATCGCAGGATTAAAAACACTCATTTTCAATTCCAGCTTGCCTGCTTCTATTTTAGAATAGTCAAGCACATCATTAATGATCTCTCTCAGGCTATCACCTGATGATTGCAAAATATCCAGGTATCGCTTCTGTTCTTCATTGAGCGGGGTTTTCATCAGGGCATCGGTGATCCCAAAAATTCCTGTAAGAGGCGTTCTGATCTCATGGCTCATATTGGCCAGGAATTTTTGTTTGAACTGCAGCATCTGCTCAGCCACCAGGATTTTATTCTCCAGGTGCTTTTTCATGGTTTCCTGTTGTTGATGCAACTCTTCATTGGCTGCCTGCAATTCTTCATTGGTGGT